>JBILEM010000084.1:0-6293 GCA_044352085.1 Schleiferiaceae bacterium | reverse complement strand
ACGCATTGGACCAAGGTTCTGGAAGGGCAGACCGGCGGGTCACTTTTCCCGTCAAAGCGTGGATTTGCCACAAGGTGTCTCCCGACGAGGCAATGACCTGGTCCTTCCAGAGCCAAGGACCTACCCCGCCGCCGGATCCGGCGGCGGGGTAGAATGTCCATTGTATTTGGGGACCCGTACCGATGGGCTCCAATGGAATGGGCTCACACCCGACTGTAGTCCAACCGACAAGCACCGCCACTCCCCACGTGTAAGCGCATTTTTTCAGGCACCAAATAGAGCGCATCGCAATACTGATTTAACGAATGGGAATAGCAAAAAACCCAGCATTGGACAGCTGTCCGTTGTACAGGAGCCGCAGTTTTTCTTTGGTCTCGGTGCAGTTGCGCATTTGTTGGTGATTGGTTTTTGGCAGCCGGACGGCGAGTACCCCGCCGGGAACGGTTCCAGCAGATTGGGCCAAGACCATGCCGTCGCTTTCGTACAAAAAAGTGCGGAGCACATAACGTGCCTGAACATGGCAGTCTTCCAGCGTATTGCTGGGCTCGCAGTCGTCTGGAGCCTCCACCCAAGAACGTTCCAGGTCACCTGTTAGGGCGTTCACGCATGTGCACCACCACCCGTCACGCATCCATTGGACCTTGCGGGCGCCGATGATTTCTTTGTACGTGTTGTTCGCTTGCCGGTACCACAACCCCGCCCGGTAAAATGCGTGGTAGGTTACTTCTTTGCGGGCCGCTAATCGGCGGTAGTGGTTGGCCAAAGGAACGACTAGCCGCCACGCGTACGCCCGTTCCCGCAGTTCGATCGCGCGGTCGCTTGCCAGTTCCGCAAGGGCCTCAAACCGGTCACGCTCCCGCTGGGCAAAATCTACCAAAGGTTGGTCGTTTGTGGCAAAGAAGGGGTCGGTCATCTGTTGAATTCCCAACGAGTCCAGCGCGAAGAACGACTGGGCCGTGCGCCAGAATACGGGTTCTTCCTCCACCCCGTAAAATGCCACGACCGGAGCCGAGGTTCCTTGCGCATAGAGGTTTTGGACCGAAGTACTCCAGGGATAGAGGTCCAGAGTAATGGGCCGGTAAAAGTCCCGTGCGGCAAAGGGAGTGAACACCTGGCCAAGGGTACCGCAGGTGGCTTGAACGGTTTGTTTGAGCAAGGGGTCCAATCCAGGAATCCAGCGCAGAAGCGGCACGGACGGATACAAGATTACTTCCGGATGCCCCAAAACCTCGCAGGCCTCCCGAACAAAGGGCCGGGCTTGGTCCAGTCCGTTGGGGCTGGCATTGTAGAGCGCGATGGCTCCCAGGTGGGGAGTGCCAAAGGTTGCGACGCCGTTGAATTGGCGCTGAAATCCCGCACTGTCGCCGTAAAACTGGTCCAGCTGCCGAGCGACCATGCCGCCCAAACTGTGGGCTACCACCAAATTGTTGCCCGCGGACAACCCCAAGGGGGCTCCCAAGGCCTGCTGGGCCGTAGCCATCGCTACATGGGCATCCAACGCGGCATCTTGCAGCGATCCGTTGTGGTAGTAGGTTGGGGGCGTGCTGTAAACCACCCGTCTGGCGGGGAAGCCGGGAGCGCCCCCATAGGCCGTTCGCGCGGCCACCAGATTCCAACTGGTTCCGTCGCCCCCCAAGCCATGGAGGTGGTGGACCAGCCGGTCCCCCGTTCCTTGAATTTTGTAACCGGGTTGGGTAGACCCGGGTAGGGGTTGAAAGACCACAGGCCATTCTTGGTTTTGACGTGCTGAGCCCACATCGTTTGGGGTGCAGGGCTGCGCACGGGCGGTTTGCAGAAAGAGTACCCCGATAATGGTCAATATAATCCCGACCACAAGGGCCATTTCACCGTTTTGGTTGCGTTTTTTGGTAAGAGAAGATTTTCGCATGGGAATGGGTTTTTTTAAGAAAGTATCAATGAGCCTGGGAGGCGGGGGTTTGAGGGAGGCGAACATGGGCGTGGATTGGACCTTGGCGAATCCACACGGTATAAAGTCCAGTGGACCAGTTTCCCGGGAGTTTCAAAGAGTCCTTCCACAGAAGCTCCGTTTGCCAAATCATCCGACCGATTGCGTCCAGTACCTGGATCCCACAGATTTCGTCTGCACGAAAAGGTCCCCCGCTCACCAGCCAGCCGCCGTCGGGTTGGGGCCGGCACACCAAAGGGTTTGCGCTCTCCGCATCGGGGAATTGGAGGCTCGCTTTTCGCGCATTGGGAGAAGCGCTTGCATCGCTCGATGTTTTCTGCCGGCTATACGGTCCGGTCACTCCGGCCGTCCAACCGCGGTCTTCCAGCCATTGGGTCACCGCCGTAAGTCCGGTATCCAAAGTAGGTGCCCCCCATTCCATGCGGCGGTATCCGGTCCAGCAAGCGCCGTTTTGCCCCGTTTCTCGACCGCTTTCTTCCATCCAAGCCAGCGCGTAGTTCCCTTCCGGAAGGGCGCGGTACCCCGTGCGCCGAAGGGAGTCGTGCGTGCCCCAATGTTCGGTGCGCAGTAGCTTTTCAGGCTCATAGATCACGCGGAGATCGCCCCATTGCACCTGAATGCGCTGCGGCGTATTGAGGACAACGGCTTTCCCCCAGTCCTTGAGTTGCTGCGCTGAAGGGAAAGGAGAATGCGGGATTGCCAAACCTCCTTGGCTTGCAAGACCATCCGCCACCCGTTCTTGCCAGGCTAGGTGGTCGGTGGAAGACCAGGTTACCTGGTGATTTTGGCCCATGTCGTCGTAGAAAAAGTCCATGCCTCCGTCGTGGCGAACGGTTTGCAGGGGAAAAGGCATGCCTTCGTCGGGCTGAGAGGACGGCCGGCGGTCCACCACCTCCTTCCACCGGGACCCGTCGTACCAGGTGGTTGTGGTCCGGGCTTCGTCCACCGGAACAAAGTTCCGTCGATCCAGGGGGGTGAGTTGCGCGGTATCTTCCATCCGGAACAATTCGGCCCAGCGGCTGGTTCTACTTTCGACGGTGGCCACGAAGGGCCGAGGGAGATTGCCTGCCGGGGGTGCTTGTTGGGCCCACAAGCGGGGCGGCGCGCCGACTCCTACCAGAAGGAGGCTCGCCCATGCAAGAATGGTTTTCATGTCCCAAAGGACCCACCCTCCGTCTCCGCGAGCCGTATGTCCAACGGTTGTATACGTTTAAATCCCGACCTTTGCATGGTGAATGCGCACAACCTATTGCCCGTCAGTATTTTAGAAGAATTTCCGATTCTAAGCCAGTCGGTCCATGGCCATCCGTTGGTGTATTTGGACAATGCAGCGACCGTGCAAAAACCGGAGTCCGTTTTGCAGGCGTTGGACCGGTATTACCGGCAAGACAACGCCAATGTGCACCGGGGCGTGCACACCCTGAGCCAGCGGGCCACGGATGCTTTTGAAGAGGCCCGCGAGCAACTCCGCATGCACCTGAATGCTGCCCATGCCCACGAGGTGCTGTGGACGCGCGGTACCACCGAAGGCGTGAACCTGGTGGCCCACGGATTTCGGTCCCTTTTGCATCCGGGGGATACCCTGGTGGTGAGCACCTTGGAACACCACAGCAATCTGGTTCCGTGGCAGATGCTGGCCCAACACACGGGAGCCACCCTCCGTTTCATACCCATGTTGGAAGACGGATCGCTGGACTCCGAGGCGTATGCCGGACTGCTGGATTCTACCGTCAAGTTGGTGGCCTTCAACCACGTATCCAATGCCTTGGGAACCGTCAATCCGGTGAAGGAAATGACCGCCGCCGCCCACGCAGTGGGAGCGGCCGTTTTTGTGGACGGCGCCCAGGCCGTGCCGCACCGCAGCGTGGACGTGCAAGACCTAAACGTCGATTTTTACGCCTTCAGCGGCCACAAAATGTACGGCCCCACCGGTATTGGCGTGCTTTACGGAAAAACCGAATGGCTGGAACGCCTGCCGCCCTATATGGGAGGCGGGGAGATGATCGACCAGGTGCATTTGGAAGGCTCCACCTACGCCGGATTGCCCTTTAAGTTTGAAGCCGGCACCCCGTACATTGCCGGGGCCATTGGATTGGCCGAGGCGTCTCGCTGGATGCATCGGGTGGGGCTGGACGCCATTGCCCAGCACGAGGACGCATTGCTGCAGTACGGCACCCAGCTCTTGTCGGAAATTAACGGCGTCGTTTTTTACGGAACGGCTCCCGGAAAGGCCGCCGTGATCAGCTTCAACCTCACCGGAGCCCATCCGTACGACGTGGGCACCTTGCTGGACCAAATGGGCATAGCCGTGCGCACCGGGCAGCACTGCACCCAGCCCATCATGGACCGCTACTGCATTCCGGGAACCGTGCGCGCCTCCCTGGCGGCGTATACCACCGCGTCGGAACTGGAAGCCTTGGCGAACGGCGTGCGCAGAGCGGCACGCATGTTGCTGTAAATCCTTTTGACTTAACCCTACCAAACCAAGCCCCCTATGTCCCCCGTCGAACAAGACATCGTCGATGAATTTGACCTCTTCGACGACTGGATGGCCAAGTACGACCACATCATTTCCTTGGGCAAAGAGCTGCCCGCCATGGAGGCCGACCTAAAAACCGACGACAACCTCATTCGGGGGTGCCAGAGCCGGGTGTGGCTGCACGCCACCTGCCCGGAAGGAAAGCTTCATTTTTCGGCCGATTCCGACGCCATCATCACCCGTGGCATGGTGGCTCTCCTCCTCCGGGTGGTTCAAGACCGTCCGGCGGCCGAAGTGGCCCGCGAACCTTTTGCCTTTTTAAACGCTATAGGATTGATGAGCCACTTGAGCCCTACCCGTGCCAACGGGTTGGCCAGCATGGTCAAGCAAATCAAATTTTACGCCCTCGCCTTTACGGCCAACCCTTCCAACTGACGCTACCGTCCGGACCAACTGCCCTTAGCCATGACGCCAGAAGAAATGCAACACCTTGGAGAACAAGTTGTTGATGTATTGAGAACCATTTACGACCCCGAAATTCCCGTGGACATCTACGAGCTCGGGCTGGTCTACGACGTGCAGGTGTCCGACGAAGGTGCGGTGCATGTTTTGATGACCCTGACCTCGCCCAACTGCCCCGTGGCCGAAACCTTGCCGGTAGAGGTGAAGGAGAAAGTTCAGTCGTTGGATGCCGTCAAGGAAGCCGAGGTGGAAATCACGTTTGAGCCGCCGTGGACCAAGGACATGATGTCCGAGGAAGCGCGGTTGGAATTGGGAATGCTGTAATTGCCCGCGAAACCATGGAAGAAATTCGCAACCGGGTAGCGGAAAGTCCCCTGCAAACGGTGGACTTGGAAGACTTTTTCCCCCAGAAGCAGCTGGTTTTGGACGTGGCCCAGTGGTGTTCCGACGGATTGGTCCGGGAGAAGGAATTCCGCGCGGCCCTGTCGTCGTTTCCCCTGGAGTCCGTCGCCGGTGCGGCCGTGGCCGTTCACAACCCTAGCGAAATCATCTTGCCCCAATGGGTTCCTGCCTTGGTGGCCGTCCAACTGGCCGGTTCGGCCCGGTGGGTGGGCTGGTGCCAACCCAGCGTTTTGCTGGACGTGTACTACGCCTCCGTTTTGGCCCAAGTCGACTGGGAAACGTACCGAAACCAGCCGGTCCTGTTGAAAGGATGCGGCAAACACCCCGTGCCTGAGTCTGCCTATGCGGCCGCTGCCGCGGCCTTGTTGCCCGTGGCCAAGTCCGTCATGTACGGCGAGGCCTGCAGCAGCGTCCCTTTGTTTAAAAATCGTCCCCTTCCTACCGAAATCCCCAGCCACCCATGAACCCAAGCGTCGCCCCTGCTCCGGTCGATTACCGGCTCTTGTCTCTTCAACGCCGCATGCAGACCGTGCGCGAGGAAGTTATTGGACACCCGCTGTATGCCGCCCTGCAAAGTGTGGAAGACGTGCAGGTGTTTATGGAGCACCACGTGTTTGCGGTGTGGGATTTTATGAGCTTGCTCAAAACGCTCCAGGCCGCCCTCACCAGCGTGGAAACCGCGTGGGTTCCCACCCCGCACAAGGCCGCTCGCCGGTTGATCAACGAAATCGTCTTGGGGGAAGAGTCCGACGTCGACCCCTATGGCCAGCCGGCCAGCCACTACGAGCTTTACCTGGATGCCATGCGGCAGGCGGGAGCCAATACCCGGCCCATTGGCCATTTTGTGCAAACCCTGCAACGGGGTTTTTCTTTGAAGGACGTACTCCGCTACAACACCGCGGAAATTTCCCAAGCGCAGTTGGACTTTCTGCGCGCCACCGAGCGCATTATCAAGCGCGGCAAGTTGCACGAGATCATGGCGGCTTTCACCTTCGGCCGGGAGGACCTCATCCCGGACATGTT
>JBILEM010000083.1:0-6310 GCA_044352085.1 Schleiferiaceae bacterium | reverse complement strand
TACCCCCCATCCTTCTGCGGAGGCACTGAGAACCTTCCAGACCCACAAGGGAACCTGATTCCAGTAGGGAAGCGTCCAGCGGTGCCATTCCAGGCGAGAGCCCATAAGGAGACTTGCGGCCCCCAAGCCCACCGTCCAGGCAACAACGTAGACTAGGCGCCTATGGTGTGAAGCAAGGTGTGTATCTGGCTGTTCCAAAGCATGCGCATCTCGTTTTCGTCGGATTTGTCTACGTAGTCCGTGACTACCAAGGTGGCATCCAACGTGATATCGTCCACCACAATGCGGAATTCAAAAGAGAATTTTTGGGCGCTGGTATCTTCCTCCCATTTGAATTGAACAAAGGTGTCTTGGCGTTTTCGGATGAGCTGAGCGGATTCTTCCGAATCGCCCCATTTAAAAACGAATCGGTCGGAACGCGATTCCACATCGTCACAAAACCATTCTGCCAGCCCGGAAGGGGTGGACAGAAAAGTGTAGAGCATAGATGCGGACGCCCGCACCGGAAACTCCAATTCCAATTTGACTTTCTCGGCCATTGCCTGCAATTTAATGCACTTTCTGAGAATTCAATGTCTCAAATGAAAAAAGTGCAAAATCTCCATTACTCCAAACGGTTACAGCTCCCTGGGGCACCGTGGTTTTGGGCCAAAGGGGACTTGTAACCCACCAGCGGTGGGGTCTAGCATTGCTTTGAAGCGCCGGCAGAGATTCGGCATGCAGGCTGTATTTCTGGGCGAGGTACGACAGGGCCCGAGGCCGCGTAGCGACCAACGTATCGGAAGCCGGCACCCGGTTGGCAATTTCGCGAAACAATTCCTTCGCCTTGGGAGATTCAGGTCCAGCAACCGGCGATTTCGACTCCCGGTATACCCGATTCCACGCAGGAACAAACAGAACCAGCAGCGTTGCTGCTGCCAGGAGCGACGCCTTCTTGGGTAGAGCGTACGGCACCAACCACGGAATCAAAGGCACCAGGTAGCGGAATCCTTGGGTCTGATTGGGAAACAGCAGCAAGGCCACCCCATAAACCCCTACAAATCCCCAGCCCGCTTGGTGTTCATTTGGCCGTTGATTAAGGACCCCGTAAACCGCCGAACCCAAGACCAGTCCAAAAACACACGTGCCTCCAAGCGCTCCCAGCACCGGCCACCACGAATGGGTCACCGACCAAACGTCTCTCCATTGCGTGAGGTAGTACAAGCCGCGGTCCAGCAACCCGTCCAAATGCCACGGTGGAGCATACACCAACAGCGAATGGCCGGAAACATGCGGCAATGCGTACTGAGCACCCAGGGCCAAAAAGCCTCCCATCAGGGGCACATGCAGCGCGTTGTCTCGCAAAAAAGTGTTCTTTTTCTGGGCAACGGATTCCAACAATGCCCCGAGCACCAAAGCCCACCCCAGCGGGCGGATCAAAATGGAAAAAAACACCAAGGCCACTCCCCCCCATCGCCTGAACCGGTCTCCACCAAACCTATGCATCCACAGGTAATAGGCCAGTACGACTGCTGCAAAAGGCAAATCCGACAGCGCTTCCCATTTGAACCGCATCATATAAGGCGTTAAGGCCCACGTGGCGGCCCAAAAACCGGCCAATGGCAGAGAATTCGATCTATTTAAAATATAGTAATACAGCAGAATACCCCATGCTACATAAACAAAAACAAGCAGTAATGGGATGGCATTGGTATTCGGTAGACCGGCCAGGACCACAGGCCACCCCCAAGGGTACAAGGGAGGAGCATAAAGGGCAACCGACGGATCGTAGAGGTACCGAACAACGGGATCTTCGGCATCCGGATGCTGGAGCCAACGGGCTTGCTCCAAGTACTGCGCCCAGTCGTCGCCCCAGTCCGGCGCGGAGCGGAAAGTTAGCCAACCGGCAGAAGTTAACAGCAGAAACAGGAGTAACAGACCCGAACGGACTTTCATAAAGGGGTTGTGAGAGTGCTTCAAGGTATGTATTTTTGCGCCCTGTTTCGGCGAGGTAGCTCAGATGGTTAGAGCGCAGGATTCATAACCCTGAGGTCGGGGGTTCGATTCCCCCCTTCGCTACGAAAATAGAAAAGTCGCCAGCAATGGCGGCTTTTTTTGTTTACGCCTGTCCAAAATACGTTTACGTAATGGGGACGTTCCACAAAAGGGGGTGACATTTGCGGGTATACCCCCAGTAAAGCCGAACCATTCACGTAAATTCCTGTTTCCTAAACATAGATATTCACGCTTCGCCCCCATGATTAAAAAAATTCTATCTTTCGCTCTTGTCCTCTATTCCTTTCTGGCCATCGCTCAAACAGCTGTATCGGGTGGAATCTATCAGAACACTACCTGGACGCTTGCGGGAAGTCCCTATATCGTAAACAGCTCGATCGTTGTTTTTCCTGGCAAAACACTGACCATTCAACCGGGAGTAGAAATTCAAATCAACAACCAATCAAGTAGCAACATCTACATCGAAGCACGGGGAACCATCAACTGCATTGGGACCAATAATCTTCCCATTAAAGTCTATCCGCTCTTCGACACCCTGAATACCGTCGCTTGGCAAGGATTTGTTTGTACCAATTCCCAAGGAGGGGTGCTTAATGCGGATCGTTTTCAAATTTCCAATGCACATTTCCCGCTCTCCTACGAAACCCTTCCGACAAACCAGCAATACACGAATTGCGTCTTCAAACGGTGCTTCCAAGCGGTAACCGTAGGCAATGCAGTAGCCTTATCCAACTGCCAGTTCATCGACAACGAAGTCGGAGTGTACGGCTGGTCGTACTTCGCGATTGACAATTGTTTATTCAAGGACAATACAACATCCCTATTTGCATATGCCACTGCACTGACCTTGACCAACTCCGATTTTATCGACAATCAGGTCGGTCTGACTTTCGCGTCAAACGTATTTGACTCCATCTACGTTGCGGATTGTCAGTTTTTGAATAATGCAGTGGCGCTCAATTACCCGAACAAAGGAACCGTTAAAAATTGTCTATTTAGCGACAATACAACAGCCATTCAATACGCCTATAAGTGTGAAATTTTTAACAATTCATTTATTTACAACGAGTTGGCGTTGGAGGCATCGGTGAACGCCGATATTCACAACAATCAGATCAATAGCAATTGGGGTGGATTGCTCATCTCGGGTGTGTCCAACGTTCAAGAAAGTCCCCTGATTTATGACAACCAAATTTGCAGCAACATCACCTACAACGTGAGCAACAACACAAATATGAATTATTCGTTGCTGAGTAATTGTTTTTGTGACATAGACTCAGCCCAAATAGAAGCCCTGTTGATTGACGGCTACGATGACATCACCAAAGGACTGATCAACTACCAGGTATACGATTCCAGTTGTACCGTCTTGTTGCGTACAGTATACAAATTTGGGCCCGGAGTTGGTTTGGATGAAACTGGGACAGAGCTGCGATTCGAGAATCCAGTCAATCGTGAATTTGTTCTATTCGGAGAGGGGGAATTCGCCACCATCACAGTGAGCGATTTGAGTGGAAAGTCTTTTGTATTCCCTGCATCCGGTTCAAATCGCTTTGATGTTTCCGCGCTTCCTGCGGGACTCTATGTTTTGACCGCTATAGACGATCAAAATGTTAAAAGGCGTTTTGTGAAGTTGTGAGTTCCTAAAGCTCTTGGCGTCCCCTTTGGGAGGTTTTCCTTTTTTCAATCAACGGGTTCGGCTTTCTGGTGGAAAGGTGACCTACGTCAGTTTTTTCCGGTGGGTTCTGCGGGACCTTTGGCGCATCTATTCCCAACCATGCGTCCCAGAAAAACCGCCCCAAAAGTGCAAACCGCAGAAGATGCGGTAAAAGCCATTCGATCCTTCCAACGGGTTTTTGTCCACAGCGTTTCCATGGCGCCTCAAACGTTGATTCAAGCACTCTGCAACCGTGCCGAAGAATTGCGTGAGGTCGAGTTGATACATGTCCACACGGAGGGAATTGCCCCCTATGTTGAACCCCGGTTTGCGGGATCTTTTCGCCACAATGCGTGTTTTGTTGGGCCCAATGTCCGGTCTGCGGTGCAAGCCGGAGACGCCGACTATATCCCGGTTTTCCTTAGCGAAATGCCCCTGCTTTTTCGACGGGGTATTTTGCCGATCGATGTTGCCTTGATTTCGGTTTCGCCGCCCGATGCACACGGGTACTGCTCGTTGGGCACTTCTGTAGACATAACCGTTGGGGCTTTGGAGTCCGCTCGTTACGTTCTAGCGGAAGTTAACCCCCAGGTGCCCCGAACCCACGGGGATGGCGTCATTCATTGGCGGGAGTTGGATGCGGTTGTGTACACCAACACCCCGGTAGCACGGGAGCATGCCAAAACGCTTTCTGCCGAGGAGATCCAAATCGGGAAAAATATCGCTGCCTTGGTAGAGGATGGAGCCACCCTCCAAATGGGAGTTGGCGCAATACCCGACGCTGTGCTTTCTCAACTGATCCACCACCGCAAACTCGGCATCCACACCGAGATGTTCTCCGATGGACTGCTCCCTCTTCTGGAGCTCGGTGCCGTAACCGGAGAAAACAAAAAGATCCTCCCCGGGAAAGTGGTGGCCACCTTTGCCATGGGAAGCGAAAAACTGATGCGTTTTGTGGACGACAACCCGTCGGTGCTCTTCCGGGATGCCGCTTTCACCAACGACACCGCAACCATTCGAAAGAATCCAAAAGTCACGGCCATCAATTCGGCCATTGAAATTGACTTGACGGGACAGGTATGCGCAGATTCGATTGGACCCATGCAATTCTCCGGAGTTGGCGGCCAAATGGACTTTATTCGCGGAGCGTCCTTGTCCGAAGGGGGCAAACCGATTCTGGCATTGACTTCCACCACCCGTCGGGGAGAAAACAAAATCGTTCCCTTCTTGAAAGAAGGAGCCAGCGTCACCACCACCCGCGCCCATGTGCATTGGGTGGTGACGGAATTTGGATCGGCAAATCTCTACGGCTTAAACCTCCGGCAAAGAGCCAAGGCCTTGATTGAATTGGCCCATCCCTCGTTTAGGGAACAACTGGAAATTGAGGCCTGGAATCGGTTGCACCGCTAACATTGGAACGCCATTTAACCCATCAGAGAATTTAAACGCATGGGGTCAATTAAATAGGCAAACGAGGGGCCTGTTGTTTCAATGGTGTATAAATTGCGGTGTTTTTGACTTGTTCGTTATTTAGAGCGAAGCGAGCCAGAGATAAAATCCGGATAATGAACTGCAGTCGTTTCGCCTCCCTCCTCTTTTTCGCCTTTTTCCTTTCTTGCAAAGGGATTGGACGAGCCCAAGGGCTTTTTGTGCCCCAGACTTTGGCCCCCCAAGGCACCCAAGACTGCCTCCAAAAAATACGAGCGCTCCAGCAACCCCTTCGGGTTTTGTACGTAGCCGCCCATCCAGATGATGAAAACACCCGTTTGTTGGCTTTTTTTTCAAAAGGTCGGAACGCCGACGTGCGGTATTTGTCCTTGACCCATGGCGAAGGCGGACAAAATCTTATGGGGCCCGATGTAGGCACGCCCCTGGGAGCCATCCGAACCCAAGAATTGTACGCTGCGCGGCGGGTGGATGGGGCTCAGCAACTCTTTGGCCCCTGTGCCGATTTTGGTTACAGCAAGTCGGCGGTTGAAACCTGGCAAAAATGGGATGCACAAACGACCACGGCCGAAATAGTTGGGTTTATTCGGTCGTTTCAGCCGCACGTGGTCATTACGCGGTTTTCCCCGGATCCCGCAGCTACCCACGGGCACCACACCGCGTCCGCCCAAGCGGCCCTGTGGGCCGTGGACAGTGCTCAGCTTTCCGGTTATAAGCCCTCCCTTGGCATACCCTGGAAGGTAGCCCAGACGGTTTGGAATACCTCATCGTGGTTTTTTTCTTCTGGAAAAATGGACACCACCGCTTTGCGCTGGGTGGATGTGGGCGAATGGCACCCCGAAGTAGGCCAATCCTTTGGCGAAATTGCAGCCGCGAGCCGAAGCATGCACAAAAGCCAAGGGTTTGGATCTGCCGCAACCCGTGGAAGGCAAAAAGAGTATTTTCAATTGCTGAGAGGCGAATGGCCCACCCAGGGGGTGTTTGTTCAACCGCACACAGAGGAGTCCCTCCCAAAACCCATTTACGACGCACTTTCCGCCGCTACAAAGGCTTTGAATGAGGGAAACTGGGACCTTGCCCGCAAAAAAGCCGAATGGGCCTACATCCAATGGTCCAAGATTACGGACCGTCCAGCCTGTGAAAAGAGAGAATTTGCGGAATTGCTGACCGCTTTGTGGGGGCTCCAGTGGGAAGTTCGGGGGCCCTTGCATG
>JBILEM010000082.1:0-6346 GCA_044352085.1 Schleiferiaceae bacterium | reverse complement strand
GACGAATGGACGGGCTGGAAGGACGCCAAAGGCAAGCGGATTTTCGAGTGGGACTTGGTCAGATACCTGGATTCCGATTACCAATCATCGGCGTTGTATGCGGTTTTGTGGGAATCCAACGAAGGGCTCTTTGGATTGCGAAATGTGGAAACGGGCCAGTTTCTTCCCTTGAGCATTCGCGGGGTAGACCTGTTTGATGCCACCCGCTGCACCATTTTCTCCCATGTATTTGTGAACCCGGAGTTGATGGAGGCCTGGAACCTGCAAGACGAATAACGGCTGCCAAATACGTACATCCGTTTACTGCCGACTACCGGTGCTTTTGCTATGCAACTTGCGGCAAAATATGCACCATGCAAGCAACCCGAATTTATACGTTATCTGTGGGGAACTTCCCTCGTCCGGTCGAATTAGACGTTGTTCACCGGCCCGGAACGCGCTGGGAATTGATGGGTTTTGGAGAAAGGGTTTTGCGGGAATCCCCTCAGCGGGTGCGCCACGCCTGGCGAAGCACCGGGCGTCCTTGGCCCTCAGGCAAGTGGGTAATTGGCCTTTCGCCATCTGCCGTTCCCAAATCGGGTGCCTCGTACGACTTGCCCTTGGCATTGGGGATTGCATTGGCGCACCGAACCGATTGTACCCTCCGGATTTGGGCATTGGGTGAACTGCATATGGACGGCCGTGTTTTGCGCACTCCGGGTGAGTCGCAATTGGTTCAAATGGCCCTTGCGGCGAACGCCGATTGGATTGTCTTGCCCAAATCCAGCTATGACGACCGAGATCAAAATGGCCGAATTCGTTACGTAGAGAATCTGGAAGATGCATTGAAGTGGGTAGATCGGCTTACACCCACCCGTGTGTCTGCGCCGTTGCCTCAGAACTCCGCTACAACCAAGGGACACTGCCAAAACGATTTTACGGCCTTCCAATTGTTGTCCGCCGTCCCAAAAATGCAATGGCTTGCATTGATCACGGCACATGGAAAGCACCATGCATTGATTTGCGCCAATCCGGAATCGGATTGGTCGTTGTTTCCACGTGCGGTACATGAATTGTCTGTGGCGCAATCCGAACACCCTGCGCCCAAAGAAGTGCCCTTTCGGCTTTCCAAAGGACTGTGGTCCTTGTCTGCGGGAGTGGGAACAGGAGCAGATGCCTTTATGGAGGAAATCACCTGCGCCCATGAAGGCCTGTTGGCCATTGGCCGTTGGCACGATCAAGATCCCCGTTTGGATGATCTGTTGAATGGACCACTGCAAAAAGGGAGCTTGTCCGTAGGACGCGGAGCGGGAAGTTGGCAGGTCCCCGCGCGGTTTCAGCTCGTCCTCGCCACCTCGACCTGCTCATGTGGACCCATCGGGACGTGCATCTGCCGAAGCCATCAAATCCAATCCCGAAAAGTGCGTTTTCGGAAGGCCCTTGTGGATCAGCTCGACGCGGTTACGTTTTGGAACACGGATCAGGTCTATCCTGCACTTTCTCCAGCGAAGGCCTTGCAGCGGTTGAAAATAGCCGCAGACCTTGCTCGATTGCGCCACGGGTCAGAAACGGAAAAGACGATGCACAATAGGGATTTACTTTTCCATCGTATCTTGGGGCAAAGCCATGTAAACAAGTCGGTAGTTCAATGGTTAGAAACAGACGAAGCAAAGAGAAAGGTCCCGCCCTCCCGGGTGGCACACCTTTTGCGGGTTGCTCGGAGCTTGGCCGATTTAGAAGGTCAGCAAATTGTAGATTTAGAGCACATTAAGCAATCTCTCCCATGGAACGACGCTTTCGGATAATGCCCGTTGCAACCCATCTATTCTGTTATACCTATGGCTGAAGGGAATCCCAACTTTGAAAAGTTGTTCCGCCTGCTCGCCAATGACCGCAAGGACATGGGCCGGGTCGTGGTGTTTGCCACTTTGCACGGTGCAATTTCCTTGTCCTTTCCTTTGGGCATACAGGCCTTGATAGGCCAAATCATGGGCGGTCGATTGTCTGCATCCTGGTGGCTTCTGGTAGCAGGAGTGCTCTTTGCCATTGTCCTTGCGGGGGTCTTGTATTTGATGCAATTGCGTATTGTGGAGTTGCTCCAACAGCGGATTTTTGTGCGCTCGTCGATCGAATTTGCCCACCGGATTCCGTTGCTCCGTTCCGATGTTTTACGCAAGGATTATTTGCCGGATTTAATTAACCGGTTTTTTGACACCTTAACGGTACAAAAAGAACTTCCCAAACTCATTGTGGACGGTGCAACGGCCATTTTGCAAATCTTTTTTGGCCTCCTGCTTTTGTTGCTTTATGATACCTGGTTTGTTATTGTGGCCTTGGTGATTATTGCGTTGGTGGTGTTGGCTATCCGGGTCAGCCTTTACCGGGGATTATTGACAAGCTACGAGGAAAGCACCCACAAACACGAGGTAGCACAGCAGCTGGAGGAAATGGCCCGCATTGGACCTGCGCTGAAAGCGGAAGGCGAAACCGCTCGTGCCCATTCCCGGGTGGATGCCGTAATCAATCTATACCTAGACGCTCGTACACGGCACTTCCGTATTCTGTATGGACAGCACATATGGATGGTAATTGTTCGTTTTGCGTTCACGGCCCTGTTGCTTATCGCAGGCGGCGCTTTGGTGGTGGAACGCACCGTGAGCATTGGCGAATTTGTTGCAGTTGAGATTGTGTTTTTCATCATCATGAACAATGCAGAGAAGATTTTTCGCCTGCTTGAGGGATTGTACGACGTTCATGCCGGCGTAGAGAAAATTGCCTCGGTCGTTCAATTGCCGTTGGAGAAAAGACCCGAAGGAGGAGCCCCCGGTTATGAACAAGCTGCGTGGTCGATGGAGTGGATTCCTTGGAAATTGCGTGTGAATGCCGGGACGAAATTGGGATTGGTCATTGGTGAGGGCACGGATGTTCAGCCCTTTTTTGAAGGACTTGCAATGCCTTTGTCTGAAGCAGGAGACGGTCTTAAAATCAATGATTTACCTATTCATTCGTGGGATCAAAGTCGGTATTCTGAGCGAATGGAGGATAACTTACCGTATGGCGGGTTTATCTCCGGTAGCGTTATGGAGAACCTCCAAAGGCGAGGAGCCACGCGGGAGGAAGTTATTCATACACTCTTGCGACTGGGGCTCCTTCAAGAGGCTTTCGGGCCCGCCGGATGGGAGACCGATATTCACCCGGATTTTTTCCGTTGGCATCCGGATTTGGCCATGCAGCTTCATAGCGTTCGCGCATTGGCAGGCGATGCCTCCTTGCGCATCATGTACGATGCGCTTGCAGGAATTCGTCCTGCAGAGCGCGTAAAGTGGTTGGAAGAGATGCTGCGGGCCTCGCAGACATGTACGCTGGTCTGCATCACCCACCGAGCGGATGTACTGGAAAAAATGGACCAAGTGGCCGTGGTCGTAGGCAACGAACTGACCTACATGGGACCTTGGTCCGGCATGCCCGAACGGATTAAAACGACGGAAATATGTTAAACCTGAACGACGATCGGGTGATTGAACACGTGGATCCCCGTTTTCACAAGACACTCGAAAAGACAACCACCCGCGGAGGCTTGCTCTCCGCCCAGCGTTGGGTTTTGTTTACCTCTGCATTTGTTGTGGCAGCCCTCTTCTTGCCTTGGACCCAAAACATCACCGATTACGGGGTCGTTGTGGTTCGTGAGCCGAACAGCCGCGCCCAACTGTTGACAGCGGTGATGCCCGGGCGCATAGCGGCTTGGCGCGTGAGGGAAGGGGATACCGTTATGCAGGGAGACACCCTGGTATACCTTGCTGAGGTAAATGAAGATTATATGGACCCTCAATTGCTTCAGCGGCTGGAAGCGGAGGTTCAAGCCAAGCAGGAGGCCTATACCTCCTACACCAACAAGGCAAACGCACTGGAGGAACAATGGATTGCCCTCCGCCGGGCTGGGGGCTTTGATGTGCGTGCTACAACGCTTAAGGCAATCAGCGATTCTGCAGAGTCTGCAGCGCAAACAATCTCCTTGACCTTGGCCGAAAGGCAGATGGCTCGTGCCGACACGTTGGCCCGAATTGGGGTGAAGAGTTTGTACGAATGGGAACAACGCCAAGACAAGTTCCAAGAGACCAAATCCAAGTCGATCAGTGCGACCAATAACGTGGGTCGGGCAAAGGCCGACATCGAATGGAAACGTTCGTCGTACCGGGAGAAGGAGTCCAAGTTGTTGGCGGATCGAGCTGCCGCTCAAGCAGATGCCTCTACTGCCCAGGGTGAAATCCAAAAGTTGCAAAGCAAGCTTTCCAGTTTGCGTATCCGCGTGCAAAGCCGGTACATTGTAGCGCCGACTTCCGGATTGGTTACGCGGTTGTTCAATCCTGGATTGGGACAAACCGTTAAAGAAGCAGATCCGTTGGTGGAATTGATGCCCTTCAACGGAACCCACTCGGTGGAGATGCAAGTCTCGCCACAAGACATTGCGTTGGTGCACAATGGATTAACGGCTCAGTTGGCCTTTGACGGTTGGCCCTCGTTGCCATTGCCCGGTTGGCCGCAAGGAAGCACGGGTGTTTTCGGTGCCCAGGTTGTTGCTGTTAGCCCGACCCCGGCGGCGGACGGAAAATACCGAATAATCTTGGTACCTACGGAGGCATGGCCCGATCAACTGGCCATTGGAACAGGAACGTATGGGGTCCTTCTTTTGAAAAATGTTCCGTTGTGGTACGAAATATGGCGACAGTTCAATGGATTCCCTCCGGATTATTACCTGCCCGCGAAACAAACAACCCAAAAGAAGCCATGAGGAGCGGCCACCGACTTCTCCTTGGAATGTTCCTGGCCTTTGGGATGATACCTGGAGTCCTCCTGGGCAAAGGGGCGTCAATTGGCTCTCCCAATTCCTCGGAGAATTTCGCGGACTCGAAGGAAGCCGATACAGCCAGTTGGTCCTACGGCCAATTCATGAAGGAAGTGTTGGATCACCATCCATTGTGGCTCAGTGCGGACCAAAAAGTCCAATCCCTTGCTGGCAAGCAAATGGAAGCGCGGTCTGCTTTTGATCCTGTTCTCGAGGGGAAAGAGGAAGCCAAGCAAGATCCGTCTGGTTTTTTGTACCGAAAACAGGATGCAGCGTTGGTGGTACCTACGTGGGCCGGTGTGGATTTGGTAGCCAAGGCAGGAGTCTCCAGCGGCGCAGACTTGAATCCCGAAGATGTGACCGGTGCAGGCGGTTTGTTGGCCTTAGGAATGTCCTTGCCCTTGGGGCCCCAACTGCTTTGGGACCAGCGCAGGGCCGCATGGAAGCAAGCCGAGTTGATGCAGGAAGAAGCCGAGTGGAAAAGGGAACAAGTTCGTCGAAAATTACTGGCGGATGCGTCCAAATCCTATGCGGAATGGGCAGCTGCACACGATATACGAGCAGCCAACTTGCGCGCAGAGCGCTTGGCGCAGGTGCGGAAACAAATGGTCATGGAGGCCTTTAAGCAGCGGGAAAAGTCGGCCATGGACACCTTGGAGGCGCATATGGCCTTGGCCGACCGGCACCGTCAGCGCTCCGAGGCCGAGGTGGACTGGATGGCCGCTCGAGCGCGTTTGGCCTTATTCCGGTGGTCGGAAGTTCAATCTTTGGGATTGCCGCCGGCTACATGGGAACCGGGCGGCCGACGGTTCACAGGAATACACACGGTGGAAGATTCCGTGGCATCTTGGGGAGCTTGGAGTACGGGAGCCTTTTGGTCTGCCGTAGACGTGCCGGTTTCCCTTGCTGAGAATGCCAAGCGATTGGCCCAGACGCAGTGGATGCCCGCGCCGGTGCTGGAGTACCGCTGGTGGCAGAAGGGCGTGACATCCTTTGCCCCAGACGCAGATTATGCCCAATGGAAGGTGGGTTGGAAGGTGCCGTTGTTGCTCCGCAAAAGCCGGGGTGCTTACCGGGCGGCGAATTACCAGTGGCAATCCGAAATGACCCAAGCATCCTGGCAGAAAGGCCAGTTGGAGCAGTGGTTTCAAGCCAAATGGGTGGAGCGGAAGGAACTGCGCCGCCAATTGGTGGCCGTACGTGAAGCGGAAAAAGCTGCCGAACGCCTGTATTCTCTTGAGACTCGGCGTTTTATTCTAGGCGAAAGCACTTTGTTCTTGGTGAATGCACGCGAGGCAAAATACCTGGAAGCGGTTCAAAAACGGGCGACCACCGAAGCCAAGTGGCTCGGCTTGGAAGCCGAGTTGTTTGCCCTTACTTCCAGCGACGATCCGTGGGGTCCGGTGCGTTCTTGGTCCAATTGAGGGGACCTTCGCAGCCGTCTAATTCCAAAATGACCGAGGTTTCCGTTGCAAAGTATTGGGCCATCTTGGCACGCCACTCGCGGAAAGTCTGGGCGTCGTA
>JBILEM010000080.1:0-6463 GCA_044352085.1 Schleiferiaceae bacterium | reverse complement strand
AAAATCGACGGCGCCGCCTTCGAATACCGGTTCGACAAATGCTTGCTGACGATCCGCACCCAACCCGACCCACCGGTCTACTCCTTGTCTGACGCCACGCGGTTCGACGGTTGCTTGATCAACCAATCCGCCCGACTCAAATCCCCCCTCCAATCCAACTACCTCCCGGACTCCCTCTCCCCCGCACTCAACGTGGGTCGACTTCCGGCTGCCCAACGCGTCCCCATCAGCCAAAACGGCATCAGCCGCCTGCCCTACCCCGACCTGGGCGCATTGGAACGCCCAGAGTAAAGCCGCGCCTCCTACAACAACACCCACGAGCATTGGGCGAAACGCCCGTCTATCCAAAGCGTTGCATTCCGCCGTGGATTTTGGGTAGGACTTATACCTCCTAGATTCTCGAGTTAACAGGGGTACTAATAAGGGGAGGACCTCAAAAATCTAAAATTATCTTTTTGTTTGTTTCGGATTTTCGGTGGGAATACAAATCCACCCTCCCCCTCAAAGCAATTTCAATTTCAATGCGTGCATGGTTTGTTCTTGCCACTTCAAAATTTGATCCATCCCTTTTTCATAATCACCCGTTGCCATACAATCCATGAGAAAATCGCTGTTGCTGATTTCTTTGGCAAACCAATGGGCATGGGTGTGATTCTTGAAATCCGATATTTTTTGGAGATACTTCAAGGAAGCGGTATAGTTGCCTAAAATACAGTGGGTCAATGCCAAATAGTGTAACTGGCCCACTTCGTGGCCGTAATAGGGATGGTTTTCACTAAAATTCAGGAAATCCTCAAAGGTGCAAAGGGAATCCAATTTCTTAAAATGGTGGATCTCCGAATTTAGCTGTGGCAGGGTGTTGCCCGTCCAAAGGCCACCCAATCGGTCTCCCAGACTGAGATTCAAGGTGGTAAAGGGAACGTACAAACACTGTACGAAATAGTGGAAATAAAAGGACTCAGGATCCATGGATCGATCCTTGGTAAATCCAACCAGAATTTTTGCACCGCTGTCGTGGAGGAGTAGCCGATAAGCCAACCTTTTCTCCACCCTAAAATTTACCGGAAATTCAATCTCTTTCATGCTGCACGAAAATTAGCGCTTCTCGTTCCGATGTGCAAGACAACGCGCTTTGGAGTTTGGCCCTTTCTTGAACCCCTCACACCCCCCGCAGGAACGCCAACACGTCCACGCCGTCGGCGTAGTCGGTTAGGCCGGGGCTTTGGGTTTGCCCCAGGGGGAGTGCAGGGAAATGGGGCCAGGCGTCGGGCCGGTCCACCACCAGGCACTGCAGCTGGTCCCGTCGGTCTTCCAACCACGAACGCAAGGCAGATTCGTCTGCGTAGCGGTGCCAATGCACCACGGCGACGGGCGAGGCCAGGGCGTCGGACTCCTTCAGGATCACAAATCCGTTTTCGAGAAAGGGTTCTTGGTTCAGCATGAAGAGGGCGCGGTGGTAGTCGTAGTTGTTGCCGTACTTCTTGTGGTCCACTACGTCGGAAAAAGGCAACCAGGCGGCAAAAACCCTCTGAATATCAAAGGATTCCGGCACGCAGAGGTGGCTAACGTTGCGGCAACCCAAGCCAAAGTAATCGAAGACGTCGTGCCCCAGGGCCTCCAGGGCCTCGGGCGAGGTTTCGTCGGTCAAAACCGCCACGCCGTGCCGGGTGCCGCGGAAAACGTGCGGCAGGTGGCCAAAATAGGCGTCAAAATAGCGCCGGCTGTTGCTGCTGCCCGTGGCTATGACCGCGTCCATGCCGTTGAGGCGTTCGACTTGAAACAGGGGGGCGTCGGGGTCCACCTCGCGCAAAATTTTCAAGGCATGCGGCAAGAGAACGGCGTCGTCGGTACTGGGTTTTAGGCACAAAACGTGCCCCGTGAGGTACACGGCCAAAACGTCGTGCAGGGCCACCCAAGGCAAATTCCCGGCGCCGATGAGGCCCACTTTGCGCACGGCGTGGGGGGCGTCTGGAAGTCCGAGGGCCCAGTCGGCCACGCGCTGGGGCTCCAAGGCACGGGCCCAGGCCTCCGCGGCACGCCGCACTTCCCCGCGGGTGAACCACCCGTTTTTGGCGTGCGCCAAGGACTCCAGCGATTCCCAATCGGACCGCCATTCCCGGAGGGTGTTTCCCAGATGAACGAGTGCTTGCTGACGTTGGTGGAGCGGGGCCATGCTTTGTACCTTTGTGCAAAAGTACGCGGAACCATGGCGATTAAAATCACCGACGAATGCATCAACTGCGGGGCCTGCGAAGCCGAATGCCCCAACAACGCCATCTACGAGGGCGGCATGGAGTGGCGCTTTGCCGACGGAACCGGTTTGCGGGGCCAGGTGGTGGCGCCCAGCGGCGTCCAAACGGCAGCCGACGCCCCCCAAACGCCGGTGAGCTTTGACGTGTACTACATCGTCACGGACAAATGCACGGAGTGCGTCGGATTCCACGACACCCCCCAATGCGCCGAAGTGTGCCCCGTGGACTGCTGCGTGCCCGACGAGGATCACGTAGAAAGCCGCGAGGCGCTGGAAGGCAAAAAAGCGTTTTTGCACCTCGACTGATGGCCCCCTTTGCCCGCTTCCTGTTGGCAGCCTGCTGCGGTTGGGTGTGCCTGGGAGCCGGCCCACTGTCCCTGTACGCCACCCCCGATTCTTTATTGACGGTTTTGTCCCGCAGCGGACCGCGGATGCTGCAAGCGGAGTGGGAAGTGCAGCGACTGGCTGCGGCAGACAGTTTCCACAGGGCCCTGCGCGTCTATGTGGACCAAGACGGCTCGTGGAACGTCCTGCAAAAATCCGTCCCCAACCTGAGCATTTTGCCGTCGGACGACGGTCGGGTGGCTCTGCTGACCTACGTGGTGCCCCGCACCGAAGGGCAATACGACTATTTTGGGGTGCTGCGCGCCAAAACCGACCAAGGCGCGTGGAAAACCCAGTGGCTGACCGACAGCTGGTCCAAACTGGGCACCCCGGAGTACGCACGGGCCACGGCCTCCACCTGGCCCGGTGCCTTGGTGTACCGTGTGGTACCGGTGCGCCAGCGAACCAAAACCCACTACCTGTTGCTGGGGTTCCGGCCGTTGGACGGCCGCGTGCACCAAAAAGTGGTGGACGTGCTCACCCTGGACCGGCACGGAGACCCGCGGTTTGGCGGGGCTTTTTTTGACGTCAAATCGTTCAACGGGCAGGCGTTTCGCAAGCGTCCGTACCGGTTGGTGCTGCGCTACAGCGCCAGCGTCACGGCTTCCGTGCGGTGGGACGCTCCGTCCAAACGGGTGGTGGTGGAGCACTGCGCGCCGCGCGGCGGCGAAGCCGCCAACGCCGGCGGCGCGCCGGACTACAGCTCCTTCGGCCCGGACCTCACCTACGACGTTTTGGTGTTCAAAAGCGGCAAGTGGACCCTGCAAGAAAACGTAGACCTGCGCAGCCCCGTTCGGCCCACCCGCAGCATCCGGGAACCCCAAGACGGATTGCGTCCGGACCCCAACCAACCCTAACCCCGCTCCCCACCAATTCCGTACCTTTGCACCAACCCTTTTTGCCATGAAACACAACTTCTCCGCCGGCCCCTGCATCCTTCCCCAAGAAGTGCTTACCGGAGCCGCCGATGCCGTGCGCGACTTTGCCGGCATGGGCCTTTCCTTGATTGAAATCAGCCACCGGGACAAGCATTTTGTGGCGGTCATGGACGAAGCCATGGCGCTTACCTTGGAGTTGATGGGCCTGGGCGACGACTACGCCGCACTCTTCCTGCAAGGCGGAGCCAGCCTGCAGTTTGCCATGGTCCCCTTCAACCTGATGAAAGCCGAGGGCGGCCACGCGGCCTACCTGGAAACCGGCACCTGGGCCACCAATGCCCGCAAAGAGGCCCAAGGATTTGGAAAAGTGACAGTGGTCGGCAATTCGTCGGACCGCAATTTCAGCTACATCCCCAAGGGGTACGCCCTGCCGGACGACGCGCAGTACTTCCACACCACCAGCAACAACACCATCTACGGCACCCAAATGCAGGAAATTCCGCATTTTGCCAACGGGTGGAACGTGTGCGACATGTCGTCGGATATTTTTAGCCGTCCCCGCCCCTTCGATCAATTCGACCTGATCTACGCAGGCGCTCAAAAAAACATGGGCCCCGCCGGCGCCACCTTGGTGGTGGTCAAAAAAGACATTCTGGGCAAGTCCGGACGCTGGATCCCCACCATGCTGGACTACGCCACGCACATCAAGGGCGAGTCCATGTTCAACACGCCCCCCGTTTTCTCCGTGTACACCTCCTTGCTGACCCTGCGCTGGATCAAAGCCAACGGCGGCATTGCCCAAGCCCACGTGCGGAATACCGCCAAGGCCAACTTGCTGTACAACGAAATCGACCGCAACCCGCTGTTTAAAGGCACCGCAGCCGCCGAAGACCGCTCGCACATGAACGCCTGTTTCTTGCTGAACGACGAAGCCGCGCACCAAGCGCGTTTTGACGCCCTCTGGAAAGAAGCCGGGGTGGTGGGCATCAACGGCCATCGTTCGGTAGGCGGTTACCGCGCCTCCATGTACAACGCCCTTCCGCTGGAAAGCGTGCAGGTGTTGGTGGACTGCATGCGCGAACTGGAGCGCACCGCCTAATTTCCTCTTATTCCCTTCCCAAAAACGTCTTTTTTCGCATGATAATCCACGCCAACGACGGCATGTCCGCCGCCGGAATTGCCCGCCTGGAAGCAGCCGGACACACCGTAGACACCACCAAAGTTGCTCAAGACCAGCTGATTGCCTACCTGAACGAGCACGCCGTGGACGCCCTGATTGTGCGGTCTGCCACGCAAGCCCGTCAAGCGTTGGTGGACGCGTGCCCCCACCTCAAGGCCATTGGCCGCGGCGGCGTGGGCATGGACAACATCGACGTGGACTACGCCCGCAGCAAAGGACTGGCCGTTTTCAACACCCCGGCAGCCAGCTCCCAATCCGTTGCGGAACTGGTCTTTGCCCACCTCTTTGGGTTGGTGCGTTTTTTGCACGACTCCAACCGCATGGTCCCCTTGGAGGGCGACCAACGCTTCGACGCCCTGAAAAAAGCCTACGCGGGCGGCATCGAACTGCGAGGTAAAACCCTGGGCATCGTCGGATTTGGACGCATCGGACGCGCCGTGGCCGAAATGGCTTTTGGCCTGGGCATGCGCGTGACCGCCTACGACCCCTATGCTACAGACAGCGCGGTTCCCGTGGTGTTTGCGGACGGACAAACCCTGACCTTTCACGCGCATTTGGCGCCTTTTGCCGAGCTCCTGGCAACCAGCGACTTTGTAACCCTGCATGTGGGCGGCAAAGACCAAGTGCTGGGCGCCGCGGAACTGGCCCAGATGAAGCCCGGCTCCATCCTCATCAATGCCGCACGCGGCGGCGTGGTGGACGAAGTGGCCCTGCTGCATGCCTTAGACCACGGCCCCTTGGCCGCTGCCGGCTTGGACGTTTTTGTGAACGAACCCACGCCTGCCGTTCAGGTGTTGATGCACCCCAAAGTCAGCCTTACCCCCCACATTGGCGCCGCCACCCTGGAGGCCCAAGACCGCATTGGCGTGGAACTGGCCGACCAACTCATTGCCCTGGCGAACGCCTGATTCTGTGGCCCGGTTGCTCCCCTTTGCCGCTGTCCGACCGCCTCGCTCCAAGGCCGGTTTGGTGAGCACGCGGTCCTACGTGTCCTACACCCCGGAACACCTCCGCGGCAAGCAGGCCACCAACCCGTTTTCGTTCTTGCACGTCATCCACCCGCTGGACGCCGAGGGCGTGCACGGCAGCGCGCACCGCTCCGCGGTGCGCGCTGCCTTCGAGGATTTTCTCCGCCGCGGCTACCTCGTGACCGAATCCCAGCCCGCTTTGTGGATTTACCGGCAAGAATCTCCCTCCGGCCACCGAACCACCGGTTTGCTGGGCCTGGTGCCCACCGAAGACGTCCAAAACGGCACGGTCAAAGCCCACGAAAAAACCCTGGCACAGCGGGAAGACCTCTTTGCCAAGTACCTCAGCGCCGTGGGGTTCCATGCGGAACCCGTCCTCCTGGCCCACCGCCCCGTGGGCGGGCTGCAAGAGTGGCTCAACCGGCGCTGCGCCGAACGTCCGGAAGCGGAATTTGCCACCGCCGACGGCTCCGAACACGCCCTCTGGGTGGTGCAAGACCCGCAGGAAATGGCCGACGTGGAACGCCTGCTGGCCCCCATTGACGCCCTGTACATTGCCGACGGACACCACCGCTGTGCCTCTTCCGCCCGCCTGAACGAAGGGACGGACGGGGTGCTGGCCTTTGTGCTGGCCGACGAACAACTGGTGGTGCATCCGTTTCACCGGGTGGTGCATGCCGGCGCGCCCGACCCCTTGGCGTGGGAAGCCTTGGCGCAAAAAGCCACGGTTACCCCCTGCTCCGAACTGCCCGACCGCCTGGAACCCGGAACGCTTTGTGTGGTCCACGGCGACCAACGCTGG
>JBILEM010000078.1:0-6627 GCA_044352085.1 Schleiferiaceae bacterium | reverse complement strand
ACTGCTTGCTACCGTTGCAGCATGGGCTTCCACAGCCCAAACCAACTTTAGCGGAGGCATCTATGCCAATACCACCTGGACCAAGGCCAATTCCCCGTACATACTTACCGGCTCGGTGGTTGTTTTTCCAGGAAAAACCCTGACCATTCAACCCGGTGTGGTTGTTCGGATTCAGCCCAATGCTTCTAATCCGTGGGACTTGCGGTACATCGAAGTGCGCGGAAAGCTTATCGCCCAAGGGACGGCAGCGGACCCCATCGTTTTCGAAGGCCAGAATGCAGACACCAACGTCACGTGGAGCGGCATCAAAGTGCTCCAGTCCCAAGGCGGAAAGCTGGAAATGAACCGGTTTCACATTCGAAACGCATGGAACGGCATCGATGGAGATCAAACAGACTCCACCCGTATTGCCTGGAACAATTGCGTTTTTGAGTACAACCAGCACGCCATCCGCATCGCTGCGCCGTTGGACTTGACCAATTGCCGTTTTTACAACAACACCTACGGTATTTTAGGCTCCAATGTCACGTCCAATCCCTCCGTGGTAAGGAGTTCCTTGTTCCGGAAAAGCAGTTGCGCCATCCAGGGACTGCCCAATTTCTGGGTGGACCAATGTGTGTTGGACAGCAACACGACGGCGTTTTACTTCAATTCGGGGTATTGGTACATGCCGGCCAAATTTACCCGCAACCAGTTTTTGCACAACTTTACGGCCATCATGGACCCTTTCCAGTCCCAGGTGCGTGCCAATTTGTTCGACGGCAATGTTATAGGCATCAACCAGTGTACAGACTGCACACTAGACAGCAATGTGTTTATAAACAACGAGTTGGGAGCCGGCCTGTACGCCGAAACCTACTTTGCCAACAACGAGGTAGGGGCCAATGAGACCGGCATTGTGGTGGGCAAAGCCCTCTGGCCCGGTTCGCCCGGAAACCCTACGGTGATTGACAACCGCTTGTGTGCAAATACCGACTACAACGTCGCTAATGGCAGCAACGCCAATTTGGACTTGGAAGCCAATTGCTTTTGCCTGTCGGATTCGGCGTCGATCGATGCCAAGATTTACGACGGATACGACGACATCACGCGGGGCTTAATCAACTTTGCCGTGTACGACACCACCTGCACCACCGTCATGAAGCGCGTCGTGAAAGTGAATACGGCAGGGGCAGACGAGTCGACCTTGAAGGGCGTTGTTTACCCGAATCCGGCACAAGAAAACATTGGCTTGGAGGTTTCTGCAACCGAGGTAGTAGCCGTTGGTGCAGATGGAATTCAGCGCTATTTGTCTCCGCTGGATTCGGAAGGCCGACGGTGGTCGGTTCTCGATTTGCCCAATGGATTGTACACGATTCAGGCGATAGCAGACCAAAAAGCAGTTTTACGCACCCGGCTCGCCGTCGTACACTAACCTGCGCACAGGGATTGGGTTAGCGTCGAGCCACCCACACCGCTTGCGTTCCCCCAAACCGGGCGTCTGTTTTCTGGACAGAGGTGAACCCAACCGTTTGCAGGAGGTCCTGCCAGGCGGCATCGGAAACGACCACGCTGGAATAACGGGCTTTGGACAAAGAGTCCTCCAACTCAGGCAGTGCGGTTTCTTCGGTCCAAGGATGGGATTCCCAAGACGGGCTGCTGGGCGAAGCGATGTGTGCCGTTAGCACAGCGCGGCCTCCGGGCTGCAGCACCTGATAAATGCGTTCCAGCGCAGTCCGTGCATCCTCCGGTTGCAAATGGGTGAACACGGAACCGGCAAAAACCAATTCCACTTGGGTTTGTGTCTGCAACGCACGCGCACCAAAAGCCTTTTCTTGGAACGCGACCGCTTGGGGCTTGGGATCCACCACCCACCGCGCGGCGTCGGGAAAGGCCAAGGGTAAAAAGCGCCCCACCCGACCAAATCCGCCGCCAAAGTCCAGAACCGACTGGGACGCAGGCGCCAGTTGGCGCAAAACTTCGGCCATGTGGGCCCCTGTTTGGTAGTATTCGGTCAGGCACCGGCTCCAATCTCCTCCGGATACCGCGAGGGGGTAGAGCAGCATGGGGTCGGAACGGTGAATGCCCCGCTCGGCTCCCTGAAATTCGATAGGCAACGAATGCCATGCAGCGCTGAGCACCTCGTCTGGCAGACGAAGGACTTCGGGAAGGTGGAGGTGGTGCAAGGCGGCCAAGGCATGGACGCGGGCTTCCAATTGGTTCAATCGGTCCCGGTTCTCCCCAATTCCGACTTTGTTTTGGAGCCAGGTTTTTAGGCGGTGGTATCCCATCGGTAGCGGGTTATTTGCGCAATTAATGCGGTTGGCAGGGGTTGGTCGTGGGGGAATTGAATGGCTCCTTTGGAGTGTTTCCAGGGCCCCAATTGCCCTTCAAACGCTGCAATTCCTTGTCCGGTGGGATAGAAGCCCAGGTGGTGGGCATACACCGCAAAATAGACCAAAACGGGGCCTTTTGGACCTTTCCGAAAGGCAGGCATGCCGTAGGAAATGCAGGGGGTCAGCGAAGGCTCCAGGCCTTCCGTGGCCCGAACAAGGGCGTTCCGGATTTCGTCCAATTTCTCCTGCTGCCAGGGAGCTTGGGCAGCCCAGTAGTCCGCATGGGTGGAATAAGGGGGCACGGGCAAGGGATTTTGCCCAAAGGTAGCCGTTCAGAGCGACTCCAAAAGCGGCTGGAGGGATTGGTCCAGTGCCTGCTGCCATTCATCCGACGTCAATTGGTTAGTGGCCAAGTCAAAGTGGATTTTGAATCCGGGCAATGCAGGGCCGACCACCACCTGAGAAGCGCCGTGGCGTGGGAACCGCTCTGCTGCGGTTTGGAGGACGGTGAGCCCCCCCCGAGGTCCCGGTGCGGTGGAAGTCACCACCACCGGTTTGTTCTGGAAAAACTTCAATTCTACCCGCGATGCCCAATCAAACAGGTTTTTAAATCCGGCGGTATAGGATCCGTTGTATTCGGCCAGCGACACCACAATCAAATCGGCCTGAGCAAGATCTTCCACAAACCACTTGGCCGGCTCCGGCAAACCAATTTGCGCCTCGCGCTCCACGGTGTACAGGGGAAGGTCGTATTTGTTGAGATCCAAGGACTGGATATTCCCTTCTTTTCCGGCGAGTTCAAGAATGCGCTTGCCGACAGCGGCTGCCCAGGCCCGATTGATGGAAGTTACGCTGTACGAAGCGCCAAAGGTGACGAGGTTCATGGGAATAGGTTTCCTTGGTCAACAAGGTCTTGGACCATTTGTTTTTCAGGGGGTGTGGCATTTTTTGCCACAAACCGACCTCCCTCAAGGACAAAGTCGTAAAAATACCGACCCAACGGAAGGCTCGATTCCGAATGAATGCCCTAATTTAGAGGAATGGACCCAGGACCAACAGCCAGCGATGTGGCTCCATTCGCCAGTACTTACACCCCTGGATTTCCGGAGTTGATTCATCGGCTAGGAGGTTCGCTCGCGGTAACGACGTACCAAGCAGGCAAGATTCTGTTGCTCAGCGCCCCATCACCCGACCGGTTGGTTCAACTGCCCCGCACCTTGGAAAAGCCCATGGGCATGGCGGTTCACCCCGACGGAAAACGCCTGGCCATTGCGTGCAAGCAAAACGTCCAAACCTTTGCGAATGCGCCGGAATTGGCGGCCAATTACCCGAAAAACCCCGGCACCTACGACGCCCTCTTTCTCCCCCGTGCCACCTACCACACCGGCCCCATGGATTGGCACGATTTGGCGTGGACCGACGGCGGTCTCCTGGGCGTAAACACGTTGTTTTCGTGCATTGCCCGCATCGACGACAGCCACCATTTCACCCCCGTTTGGACCCCTCCTACGGTTTCGGAATGGGTAGGGGAAGACCGCTGCCACCTCAATGGTTTGGCCGTTCGGGACGGGGAAGTGGCCTACGCCACCGCGTTCAACCGCGGCAATTCGGCCAAAAGCTGGCGGTCCGAGTTGCTGGGCCACGGCGTTCTGTGGGACGTGAAGTCCAATTCGCCTTTGGCAACGGAATTGTCCATGCCCCATTCCCCGCGGTGGTACAACGGAAATTTGTACGTTTTGCAGTCTGCCTTGGGCAGTATAGGTAGGGTCGACGTGCACACCGGAACCTACCAGGAAATTCTCCGCGTAGGGTCTTTTGTGCGGGGATTGGCCCTGGTGGACCACATCGCCTTTGTTGGAATTTCCAAGGCGCGCACCCAATCGAGCAGTTTTGCCCACCTCAACCTTTCCGTTGCCGACCGGTGCGGCCTTCTGGCGGTTGACCTGCGCAGCGGTGAAATCGTCGGCGAAATGACGTGGCACTCCAGCGTGGACGAGCTTTTTGAAGTACACTGGTTGTCAGCCGGACGTCGGATCAACCTGCTTACCGCCGCCACGGAAGACCACCATTTTGGCGTCACCATTCCCGGCGCGGCCTATTGGGCCGCTTCGCCCACCCCTTGAATTACGAGTAACCAAAAGCCAATTGCCATGAAACACCTTATTCCTTTTTCCCGCAAACGCCGCCAGTGGCTTCGCGCGTGGACGTCGGCCCACCAGGCACTGGGGGCGGAGCGCCAGCGTTGGATGCGCAAACTGCGCCGCTTGGCCCACGCCCTCCGGCCTCAGTTTACCGTCCCCCAATGGGCCCGGGTAGCCGCCGCCTTGGTGGCCCTGGCTGCAGCTCCTGAAGCCGCACAAGCCCAAGTCTTTACCACTCCGAACAACAACGGATTTGGCCTGTCTACAATTTCGGCAAACACCTTGGTTTTGCCCAGTTTCGCAGACATGGACAACGACGGAGACCTGGACCTGATGGCCACGGACCTCTACGGCAGCGGGGTGTATTTTGTACCCAATACCGGGTCGGCATCCGTTCCTGTTTTTGGTTTTCCACAGCCTCAGCCCTTTGGGCTGACCGACACCAACATGCTTTACTGCGGGTATACCGACCTGGACAACGACGGCGACATCGACGTTTTGGGCTACCGCTTTGATTACTACGGGGCTTCCTCCGGGTTCTACTATTTCCAAAACACCGGCACTGCGGCGGCTCCCGCTTTTGGCACGCCCCAAGTCAATCCCTTTGGCCTGAATGGAGCCCTCCCATCTGCCGTGCTTGCTGTGGGACGATTTGCAGACCTGGACAACGACGGGGACGACGATTACATTGCAGCAAGTTTCTACGGCGGCGGATTCCGTTACTTCCAAAATACCGGAACGCCCGCTGCCCCGCAGTTTGCCGCCCCCGTAAACAATCCGTTTGGCTTGACGTCTGCTGGCTTAGGCGACATTGCCTTTGTGGAAGCCGTAGACATTGACTTGGACGGCGATTTGGACGTAGTTTCGGCGGAATACGACTACGGCAATTGGTCCGTATACATCAACGCCGGGACGGCCACCGCTCCCTCGTTTGCGGCCCCCTTGATCAACCCCTACGGACTGACGGCCGGCGGCGAATTTCCGTTGATGGACTTTGCGGACCTGGACGACGACGGGGATTTTGACTTGTTTGCCTTCAACTACAACGGCCAGGCCAAGTACTACCAAAACAACGACCCCCGTGCCAGTGTAGACGAGGTCATCCCTTTGGTGGGATTGGCGCCCAACCCGGCGTCGGACCGGTTTGTGTTGGATTTTGGAACTGCTGCGAATTGGTCGGTTTCCGTTATCAATACGGCGGGTCAGGTCGTCTGGAAGTCGGAAGCGGAAGGAACGGCAAGGGTGAATGTGCCCACCACCGATTGGGCTCCGGGCGTGTACCAGGTACGCGCCACGTCCGAACAGGGCACCCAGTCGGGGCGCGTGGTTGTTCGGCCCTAGGCCGTGTTGACCCCTTTTACCACGCGGACGCTCAGTCCGTGCGGGCGACCTTGTCCACCTGGACGGGGGCGTCGGCCAAGAAACTCCGATGATGGACAGGAAATGAATAGAAAGTGCGTTTGGAGTTGGAAGCATCACCCGTTGGTGCTCGCCCTGTTTTTGGTATTCTCCGGGACGGGCGAAGGGGTTGCCCAAACGCCCTTGAAGGTTTTGTTTTTGGGCAACAGCTACACGGCGGCCAACAACTTGCCGCAGCTTTTTGCTTCGGTGGCGGCCTCGGCAGGGGACGCGGCCGTGGTGGATGCCAACACCCCAGGCGGATACACGCTTCAGGGGCATAGCACCAACGGAGTCAGCCAGCAGAAAATCAAAGCGGGCGGGCCGTGGGATTTTGTGGTGCTGCAGGAACAAAGCCAGTTGCCGTCCTTTCCACCAACGCAGGTGGCGACGTCGGTATTCCCGTTTGCAAAGGCTTTGGTTGACAGCGTCTTGGTATTCAATCCCTGCGCGGAAGTGGCTTTTTACCAGACGTGGGGCCGCAAGAACGGCGATGCCGGAAACTGCGCGGCCTGGCCCCCGGTGTGCACCTACCTGGGCATGGACAGTTTGTTGGCCCTCCGCTATCAGCAAATGGCAGACTCCAACCGGTCTGTGGTTTCCCCGGTGGGAGCGGTTTGGCGGTACCTGCGCCAAACCCAGCCCAATTTGGAATTGTACGACGCCGACGGCAGCCATCCGTCGATGCTGGGGAGTTACGCCGCCGCTGTTTGCTTTTACACCGCCTTGTTTCAAAAGTCCCCCACCCTGGTCAAAACCGACGCGGGCTTGAA
>JBILEM010000081.1:0-6370 GCA_044352085.1 Schleiferiaceae bacterium | reverse complement strand
CGAGAGCCAACACTTTCCGGTCGACGTCTTTCGTGCCCTTGGGGCCCAAGGATTTATGGGGGTTTTGGTACCCGAGGAATACGGCGGGTCGGGCCTGAATTACCAAAGTTACATTTCGGTCATTGAAGAGATTTCTCAGGTGTGCAGCTCCATCGGTCTGAGTGTGGCTGCCCACAACTCGTTGTGTACCGGCCACATTTTGGCTTTTGGAAACGAGGAGCAGAAAAAGCGTTGGTTGCCCAAATTGGCAACGGCGGAATGGATTGGTGCCTGGGGGTTGACCGAAACAGGAACAGGATCCGACGCCGGTGGTATGCACACCACGGCGGTACGCGACGGCGGCGACTGGATCTTGAACGGTTCCAAGAACTTTATAACCCACGCCATTTCCGGCGATGTGGCAGTAGTCATTGTGCGCACCGGCGAAAAAGGAGACTCCCACGGCATGACTGCGTTTGTCGTAGAAAAGGGCACGCCCGGATTTTCGTCGGGGAAAAAAGAAAACAAACTGGGGATGCGGGCTTCCGAAACCGGCGGTCTTTTCTTTGATAACTGCCGCATTTCCGACGAAAACCGGTTGGGCGAAGTAGGGGATGGGTTTATCCAGTCCATGAAGATTCTCGACGGAGGCCGGATTTCCATTGCGGCACTCTCTTTGGGCATTGCCAAAGGGGCCTTTTTGGCAGCCAAGAAGTACAGCCAAGAACGCGAACAGTTTGGACAAAAGATTTCTTCGTTCCAAGCCATCGCCTTTAAGTTGGCCGACATGGCAACGGAGATTGAATCCGCGGAATTGCTCACCCGCCATGCAGGGGCTTTGAAAGATGCCGGCCTGAAAATGACCCAGGAGTCTGCCATGGCCAAATTGGTAGCCTCCGAAGTGTGCGTGAAGGTGGCCAATGAAGGCGTCCAAATCCACGGCGGGTATGGCTACACCAAGGATTTCCCTGCAGAGAAATTTTACCGCGACTCCAAGTTGTGCACCATTGGCGAAGGCACTTCCGAAATCCAACGGTTGGTTATTTCCCGGGGATTGTTGAAAGGCTAAGTCCGTTTACGCGCTCAAAACTCTACTTGACGCAGCGGCGGCTATTGTGAGCGAAAAAGGCTTGAACGGCGGGAAGCCCTGTGTTACATTTGTACACATGAGAAAGTCTGTTCTGTTCCTACTGGCCGTTTTGGCACTGGTAAGTATTCCGACGAAGGCGTCCCACCTGCTTGGGGGCGAAGTAACCTGGACCTGTTTAACGTCGGGTCCCAACGCCGGCAAGGTGGTTTTTCGCATTGCTGTATACCGTGAGTGTGGAGGTATTACGTTCAATGACGCGTCGTTGACCTTGACATCGAACAGTCCTGTTCCGTCCATTGTTTGCCAGCGGGTGTCCCCGGGATTAAACGTTTCTCCCGCATGCTATTCCGGTCAGCAAGCGTGTGTAGGACCGTCGGCCAATGGCTCCATTGAGCAACACGTGTTTCAATCAGCTCCGGTTACCTTGAATGGAACCCCTCCCGCGACGGGTTGGACATTCTACTGGGAAACCTGCTGCCGTCCTGACGGCTTGTTGAACATGCCGGGTTCATCCGGTCAAGCGTTTCGTCTTCGTGCTGTGATGAAGCCGTTCTCTCCCGGCGGAGCAGGAACTCCAGCGCTCAATATGAACCCCTGCTACGATTCTTCACCGAGTTTTGCGGAAGCTCCTATCTCGGTAATCTGTTCGGGTTATACCTATACCTACTCCCACAATGCGGCGGATGTGGATTTGGACGAAATGGAGTATTCACTCACGGCTCCTTTGGGTACAAGTGGAAACCCCATTGCTTCCACCGGCGGCTATTCGTGGACACTCAATCCGGGCACAGGACCCTTTCCTTCTAGCCCGGGCATGCAGTTCAACACCGTTACTGGAAATATTACGATATCTCCTCAGATTGGTGGGGGATATGCATCCGCCGTTAAAGTTGAAACCCGTCGGTGCGGCCAGGTAATTGCCGAAGTGTATCGGGATATTCCGATTATTATTCGCACCGGTTGTCCATCCATCCCGCAGACCGGCTCGGGTACCACCAATTTGCCGCCGACCGTTGTTATTCAAAACTACGCAGGTTTTGATACCGTAAAGCCCGTTTATGCGGCGAATGGATCGGTAGCTTATTGGAAGGTCAGTGTTTTTGCTGGGGAGAAAGTCAAGTTTGGGATGGTCGCTACCGAAACCCAGTTGCTCCCAACGTTTGCTCCGCAGTTAATCGATTGCAAACCCTTGGGACAGCAGTTGGGATCTCCGTTGAACAATGCCAATGCGGGGTGCATCAATCCTCCGTGTGCCACTATTGTTGCGAAGCCGGGTCAACCTGGATTAATTGGGATTCCCACTGTGAACGAGGTCGTTTTTGAGTGGCAGACCGATTGCGGTCACTTGGCTTCGACCCTCAATTCGTGTGGGCAGTTGTCTAACGTTTATCCATTCTTGCTGCGGATGGCAGATAATTTCTGTCCCGTTCCGGCTTCCCAAACGGTGAACGTAATTGTCGAGGTCATTAATTCCATGCCCGACGCGCCGGACTTGAGTGCTTCGTGTGTCACCCGATTGCCAAACGGCCAAAATTCCATCAATTGGTCTACCCCTTTGGATACGGGACAAAATTTTGATGCGTACGTCGTGTATTACGGTACCAATCCGGCTGTTCCATTTGTAGCGGTGGATACCGTGTTCGGATACAACACCTCTACGTTCACCCATACCAACCCTGCAGCCGGTCAGCCGGCCTACTATTACATGCGGACGCTGGGAGGTTGTGGACTGACCTCCGCTACGTCGGACACCATTTCCTTAATCGAATTGGATGTAACCCCTTTCCCTCCAACGAATTCGTATGTGGCACAGCTGGCTTGGAATGCCGGTCACACGGGCACGGGCTGGACCTACGAAGTGTGGCGCAGAGGGACCACTTCTCCATGGACGCAAATTGGCTCGACGACCAACCTGGCTTACAACGACACCGTCAACTTGTGCGGGGATTTGTTGCGCTACGAAATCCGCGTGGCGGGCAGTTGCAATTCCACCCGGGACAGCGGTCAGTTCTCCGACCAAGTCAACACGGACGCCATGGCCTTGGATTCGGTCAGTGTGCAGGGCCCCAATGCCGTCCTTTCTTGGCAACCCAGCAAATCTGGTGACATTGTCAATTACATCGTCCTACGAGGAAACGGAGCCACTTGGACGCCTTTGGCTACGGTACCTGCTGGCCAACCGATGCCGTACGTCATTCCGGGATTGGACCCCAATACAACCATTGGATTGTACAAGGTGATTTCGGTGGACAGTTGCGGCAACCAAAGCAGCGACTTGTTGGTGCCCTACCACAACAACATGTTGCTCAATGAAAACATCGATCCGTGTGAGGCCATTTTGCGGCTTACTTGGAATGCCTATTTGGGATGGCCGGGTGGTGTTTCCAAGTACCAAGTGCTTGCCGATGTGACCCCTCCCGGTGGACCTACCCAAATTGGTGTACTCTTGGCCACGTTGCCCGGAAATCCAAATCCGTCTCCAGGCAGTTTTGTCACCTATTCTTCCCGTGATGTGATATCGGGTTACAGTTACTGCTACTACGTTCGTGCAGTGGATACTTCAGGCACCTTGCATTCCACATCCAACCAGAAGTGTATCAATGGATTGGTGGTCAATAATTCTGATCTCCTCTATATTGCACGCACGACGGTTCGTTCAGACAAGGCAATAGATTTGGTACTATTCTTAGATAAAATGGCTGACGTCATTTACTACGACGTTCAGCGAGCCGATGACCCTAGTATGCCATTCATCTCCTTGGGTAAATTGCCTAAGCCAAGTGCGGGCATCGGTGAAATACGGTTTACTGACTTTACGGGAGATGCAAGCAATCATCGCTACGTATACCGTTTTGTTTCGACCGATTCTTGTGGCAAAGTGGATACTATTTCAAATATTGCAACCACTATTTTCTTACATGTAACGCCTCAAGACAACTTGGTGAATAAACTTGTATGGAGCAAATACAGAGATTTTGGTGGAAAAGTGAAAGAATACCGTATTTACCGGGATTTAAATGAATATGGAACATTCAATGATTTGGTGGGAGTAGTATCATCTAAAGACTCCATTTTTTATGATCGAATTTTAGATCTTGGCGCAAGTGTGTCTGGTATCTTCTGTTACAAAGTGGTTGCGGTTGAAGAGAATAATCCGCTTATGTTTATAGATATTGACAACGCGCCATTTAGAAGTACATCAAATGTCGGATGTGCAGAATACTCGTCTCGGGTATTTATGTCAAATGCTTTCAATCCGAATTCCTCGATAACTGAAAATAAAATTTGGCGACCTTTGAGTATTTATACGGATGTCACTACTTACAGTTTGGAAATTTTTAACCGGTGGGGTACGAAAGTATACGAAACCGCAGACAAAAATGCAGGCTGGGACGGCTTAATAAATGGACAAGATGCACCTGTCGGTGTTTACATGTATCGTTTGCGTTACAAATCGATTCAAGGCGATTCAAAAGACATTCAGGGCAGTTTGACCCTCCTGCGTTAAGCCCACTTCGATATAAATTATCCAAGGCCGCCCCGAAAAGGGCGGCCTTTTTTTGGTATCTTTGCATGCAATTCAAACAGAATTGCCATGCCCCTCTCCTCAGACAAAGTTCTCGGTGAATACCTGACGTACGACGACGTACTCTTGGTTCCCGCATTTTCGGAAGTGTTGCCCCGCGACGTCCGGATTCAGTCCAAATTCACCCGTTCTATTTCTTTGAATACCCCCATTGTCAGTGCGGCGATGGACACGGTAACGGAGTCTACGATGGCCATTGCCATTGCGCAAGAAGGCGGCATCGGTGTGTTGCACAAGAACATGACCGCCGAACAACAAGCGGTGGAGGTGCGCAAGGTGAAACGCGCAGAAAGCGGAATGATTTTGGACCCCGTCACGCTAAAGGCAACGGCCACCTTGGCCGAGGCCAAGCGGCTGATGACCGAATACCGGATCGGGGGCATTCCCGTGGTAACGGACGCCGGTATTTTGGAAGGAATTGTAACCAACCGAGATCTCCGTTTTGAGACCAACGACGAAAAGCGTGTTGCCGAGATCATGACCAAGACCAACTTGGTTACGGGCAAAGAAAACACCACGTTGGAAGAAGCGGAAATCATTCTGCAAAACAACAAAGTGGAGAAGCTACCGGTTGTCAAGGCGGACGGTACTTTGGTCGGATTGATTACCTACCGGGATATTTCCAAAAAGAAGAACAAACCCAATGCCAACAAAGATGCTTTCGGTCGACTTCGGGTGGCTGCAGCGGTTGGGGTGACCGGAGATGTGGTTGACCGGGTTACGGCCTTGGTGGAAGCCAACGTAGACGCGGTTGTCATTGATACGGCCCACGGCCATACCCGCGGTGTGGTGGATGCTTTGCGCGCCGTAAAGGCGAAATATCCGAATCTGGATGTAGTGGTAGGAAACATTGCCACCGCCGAGGCCGCGCGGTACTTGGTGGAAGCGGGTGCGGATGCCGTGAAAGTCGGGATTGGGCCAGGCTCCATTTGCACCACCCGCATTATCGCGGGAGTGGGTGTTCCTCAGCTTTCCGCCGTAATGGAAGTTGCTGCAGCCATCGCCGGTTCGGGGGTCCCCGTCATTGCCGACGGTGGCATTCGGTACACCGGAGACATTGTAAAGGCAATCGCTGCTGGTGCGGACTGCGTGATGCTGGGATCCTTGTTCGCGGGCACGCTGGAAGCTCCTGGTGATAGCATTATTTTGGATGGACGTCGGTTCAAGTCGTACCGCGGCATGGGGTCGGTGGAAGCCATGCAAGCAGGTTCCAAAGACCGGTATTTCCAAGATGTGGAGGACGACATCAAGAAGTTGGTTCCCGAAGGCATTGTGGGACGCGTTCCGTACAAGGGCGAAGTGGCCGAAGTGATGTACCAGTTTGTGGGCGGTTTGCGCGCTGGAATGGGGTACTGCGGTGCGCCAACCATTGACGCTCTTCAGAAAAATGGCCGTTTTGTGCGCATTACCACGGCCGGTGCCGCGGAAAGCCATCCGCACGACGTCACCATCACGCGGGAAGCACCGAACTACAGCCGTTAAGCGCGGTATCGGTTAATCCAAAGGCGTTCCGGCGCTGGAGTCGTCTCCCAAGTCTTCAAATTCAGCGAAGCAGGCGAGTAGACTTTCCAGCAGCTGGTAGTCTGTGGACGCGTCAATTTGCGACTGGTTCAGCCTGCAGTACAGCAAGAATTGTTCGACTTTTTCCCCTTCCAACCCGGTAAGGGCAAAAAGGGCATTTCGGTTGCGGCTTTTGTTGAGTTGCTCACGGTAGG
>JBILEM010000245.1:0-19728 GCA_044352085.1 Schleiferiaceae bacterium | reverse complement strand
TCGACTGGCAACTGCCTTCGTTTTGTAAATGTCTTTGTCCAGCTGCGCTTCTTTAATAAGGCCGGCCAATACTTTTTGGGCGTCTTCGGTATCGTAAATGGTAAAATTGGCCGGAAATCCGAGTTTCCCAGCTTCCGCCCGAAGGATACGTGCAAAAACACTGTGGAATGTACCCATCCACAAGGACTTGGCCGAGCTGGCATCGACCAACTTGCCGATGCGGGCTTGCATCTCACGGGCGGCCTTGTTCGTAAAAGTGAGCGCCAAAATGTTAAATGGATCGACGCCTTTCTCCAACAAATACGCAATGCGCACGGTCAGCACCCGCGTTTTGCCGGAACCGGCACCCGCAATGACCATAACCGGCCCTTCGGTGTGCTCTACGGCTTCTCGTTGGGGCGGATTGAGTCCGGCGCGCAAATCATTCATGGGAGAAAAAAATTCAGGACCGCTAAGGTACGACAAAGGAGTGGCCTTCTTAATTAACGCAATTCCATGTTGTTCATTGAGAAAATTGTCCTACATTTGCAGTCCCCAAAAAACCGGGGATACGTTTTCCATTGAATTAACCTAACCTACGCATCGACAAATGCCAACGATTCAGCAGCTCGTTCGCAAAGGGCGCACCAAATTGGTGGATAAAAGCAAGTCGGCCGCACTGGACGCCTGCCCGCAACGCCGCGGAGTGTGCACCCGTGTGTACACGACCACGCCCAAGAAGCCGAATTCTGCCATGCGGAAAGTCGCACGTGTGCGCCTGACCAACGGCAACGAAGTAAACGCCTACATCCCGGGCGAAGGACACAACTTGCAAGAGCACAGCATCGTTTTGGTGCGTGGTGGTCGTGTGAAAGACCTTCCGGGTGTTCGTTACCACATTGTACGTGGTGCCTTGGATACCGCCGGTGTAAACGGCCGTATGCAACGCCGCTCCAAGTACGGTACCAAGCGACCCAAAGCAAAAAAATAATCCTTTAGTTTAGAGAATCCTCCTCTGTCATGAGAAAAGCAAGAGCTAAAAAACGCCCCCTGTTGCCGGATCCACGTTTTAACGACACGCTGGTTACGCGTTTCGTTAACAACATGATGTACGACGGCAAAAAGAGTATCGCATACGCTATTTTCTACGAAGCCGTAGACATCGTATCCGAGAAGACCGGCGAAGGCAATGGACTGGAAATGTGGAAGCAGGCGTTGACCAACGTCATGCCCCACGTGGAAGTGCGCAGCCGCCGCGTTGGTGGAGCCACCTTCCAAATTCCGCAGCCCATCCGTCCCGAACGGAAGGTATCCATGGCCATCAAATGGCTGATCGGCTACTCTCGCCAGCGCAACGAAAAAACGATGGCTGCCAAATTGGCTGCTGAGATTTTGGCCGCCGCAAAAGAAGAAGGCGCTGCAGTGAAAAAACGCATGGACGTCCACAAGATGGCCGAAGCGAACAAAGCATTCTCTCACTTCCGTTTCTAACAGGATCCAATCATGGCCAAAAGAGACCTTAAATACACGCGCAACATCGGCATCATGGCGCACATCGATGCCGGTAAGACGACTACTACTGAGCGGATCCTTTATTACACAGGGGTCAGCCACAAAATCGGTGAAGTACACGATGGCGCCGCTACCATGGACTGGATGGTTCAGGAGCAAGAGCGCGGCATCACCATTACCTCTGCTGCAACAACCTGCTTTTGGAAGTACCCTACTTCTCAAGGTCAGCCTGTTGCGGATACAGAAGATTACAAGATCAACATCATTGACACTCCAGGTCACGTAGACTTTACCGTAGAGGTGGAGCGCTCCCTGCGGGTATTGGACGGAGCCGTGGCTCTTTTCTGTGCCGTAGGCGGTGTTCAGCCCCAGTCCGAGACCGTTTGGCGTCAAGCCACCAAGTACAGCGTCCCCCGTTTGGCTTTTGTCAACAAAATGGACCGTACAGGTGCAGACTTCTTTAATGTTGTTAACCAAATCAGCGACAAGCTGAAAGGCAACCCGGTTCCTTTGCAAGTTCCGATCGGAGCAGAGCAAGACTTCCGCGGCGTTGTGGACCTTTTGGACCGCAAAGCCATTATCTGGAACGACGATACCCAAGGCATGACCTACCAGGAAATCGAAATTCCTGCGGATTTGAAGGATACAGTTGACGAATACTACGGCAAGATGGTGGAAGCCGTTGCTGAATTCGATGACAACCTGATGGAGAAGTTTTTTGAAGCTCCTGAGACCATCACCCGCGAGGAATTGGTGAACGCCATCCGCAAGGCTACGATTGCCATGAAGATCACTCCGGTTCTGTGTGGTTCAGCTTTCAAAAACAAGGGTGTTCAGACCATGTTGGATGCCGTTATGGCCTACTTGCCTACTCCGGTAGACGTGGATGCCATCAAAGGAATCAACCCCAAGACCGACGCCGAAGAAATCCGTCGTCCCGACCCGAGTGAGCCTTTCGCTGCTCTGGCGTTTAAAATTGCTACCGACCCCTTTGTTGGTCGTCTGTGCTTCTTCCGCGTTTACAGCGGTAAATTGGCTGCAGGCTCCTACGTTCAAAACATGCGTACGGACAACAAAGAGCGTATCTCGCGTATCTTCCAAATGCACGCCAACAAGCAAAATCCGATCGATTTGATCGAGGCAGGTGATATTGGTGCAGGCGTTGGCTTCAAGGACATCCGTACCGGAGACACCTTGTGCGAAGAGAAGTTCCCCATCATTTTGGAATCCATGAGCTTCCCACAGCCCGTTATTGGTTTGGCCATTGAGCCAAAGACCCAAGGCGACGTGGATAAGTTGGGTATGTCTTTGGCCAAATTGGCGGAAGAAGATCCCACTTTCAAGGTTCACACCGATGAAGAGACGGGCCAAACCGTTATCTCCGGTATGGGTGAATTGCACTTGGAAATCATCGTGGACCGCTTGAAGCGCGAATTCAAAGTAGAATGCAGCCAGGGTGCTCCCCAGGTGCAGTACAAGGAGGCCTTGAACGGATCCTTTTCGCACCGCGAGGTGTACAAGAAGCAAACCGGTGGTCGCGGTAAGTTTGCCGACATCGTCTTCACCATCAGTCCAGCGGACGAGAACGTGGTTGGTTTGCAGTTTGTAAACGAAATCAAAGGCGGTAACATTCCCCGTGAATTTGTTCCAGCCATTGAAAAGGGCTTCAAAGAATCCATGAAGAACGGTCCTTTGGCCGGGTATGCATTGGACAGCATGAAGGTAACCTTGTCCGACGGTTCGTTCCACCCGGTTGACTCGGACGCCCTTTCTTTTGAATTGGCGGCAAAGGCAGGCTTCCGCGAGGCAGCCCGTCGTGCGAATCCAGTTATTCTAGAGCCTGTTATGAAGTTGGAGGTAGATACTCCCGATACAAGCATGGGCGATGTGGTTGGTGACCTCAACAAGCGCCGCGGCCAAGTTGAAGGCATGGACTCTAAATTGGGTGCGGCCATTATCAAGGCCAAAGTACCATTGAGTGAGATGTTTGGATACGTAACAGCTTTGCGTACCATCACTTCTGGCCGTGGAAGTTCCACCATGGAGTTCAGTCACTATGCGGAAACGCCAAAGAATATTGCTGACGAGGTAATTGCCAAAGTCAAAGGAAACGCTTAATCTTCACCGTGATGAGTCAAAAAATTCGCATCAAATTGAAGTCGTACGACCACAACCTGGTGGACAAGTCGGCTGAGAAAATTGTTAAGACGGTGAAGAGCACCGGCGCTGTTGTCAATGGACCCATTCCATTGCCTACCAACAAGCGCATCTACACGGTACTGCGTTCTCCACACGTCAATAAAAAGGCGCGCGAGCAGTTCGAGCTTTCCAGCTACAAGCGTTTGTTGGATATCTACAGCTCCTCAAGCAAAACCATCGACGCCCTGATGAAGTTGGAACTTCCCAGCGGTGTTGAGGTAGAAATCAAAGTGTAATCGTTTTTCATTAATAATTAATAGTTCTGAATCATGCCTGGATTGATTGGCAAAAAAATCGGAATGACCAGCATCTTTGATGCGGATGGTAAAAACTATCCGTGTACGGTGCTTGAGGTGGGGCCCTGTGTGGTTACCCAGATCAAGACCCAGGATGTCGATGGTTACAATGCCGTGCAGATTGGATTTGGCGACGTAAAGCGCCCGATCAAAGCTGCCGCCGGCCACGCTGAAAAAGCGAAAACCAATGCAAAATCCAAGTACGTGGAATTCCGCGACATGGAGACAACCGGTATCGCCTTGGGCGATGTTCTTCCTGTTTCGCTTTTTACGGAAGGAGAGTTTGTTTCTGTCGCCGGAACCTCCAAGGGCAAGGGTTTCCAGGGCGTTGTAAAACGTCACGGATTTAGCGGTGTGGGTGAATCCACCCACGGTCAGCACAACCGTCTGCGTGCACCGGGTTCAATCGGTGCGGGTTCGGATCCCTCTCGTGTATTCAAAGGAATGCGCATGGCGGGTCGTACCGGCGGTGACAACGTTAAAATTCAAAACTTGCAGGTATTGAAGGTCGATACGGAGAAGAATTTGTTGATTGTAAAAGGTTCTGTTCCTGGAGCCAAGCAGTCCATGGTAATTGTTGAGAAATAATGGAACTGAACATTCTTTCCTCCCTGGGCAAAGAGACGGGTCGCAAGGCAACCCTGAACGATAGTGTTTTTGCTATTGAGCCCAACGAGCATGCTGTTTACTTGGACGTAAAGCAGTACTTGGCGAACCAACGTCAAGGTACACACAAGGCCAAGGAGCGCGCGGAAATTGCTCGCACAACCAAGAAAGTACATAAGCAGAAAGGAACGGGTGGCGCTCGTCACGGTTCCATGAAGTCTCCTATCTACCGCGGTGGTGGTCGTGTTTTCGGTCCGCAACCACGTGATTACAGCTTCAAACTGAACAAGAAAGTGAAAGTGTTGGCTCGTAAGTCGGCATTGAGCATCAAGGCTTCCAAGCAGAATTTGGTTGTTTTGGAGAACCTTTCTTTTGACGCTCCAAAGACCAAGCAATTTGTTTCTATGATTCAGGCTTTGGGCCTCCATGGAAAAAAATCCCTGGTAGTGCTTGGAGATTCAGATAAAAACGTATATTTGTCGTCCCGCAATTTTGAGGGCTCAAATGTTATAACTCACTCAGAACTAAACACATACGATATTATGAATGCCGGTGTGATTGTTTTGGTAGAGTCCTCGATTGAGAAAATTGAAACTGCATTAAGCGCGAAATAATGGAACATATCCTGATTCGCCCGATCATTACCGAAAAGGCCGCCGCGGCCAGTGAGAAGCAGAATTGCTACTCTTTTGTTGTTGCAAAAGACGCAAACAAGCTGCAGATCCGCAAAGCGGTGGAGGCCAGTTATGGGGTGACGGTAGAAAGTGTTCGTACCAGCATCGTGGCAGCTCGCCACGTAGTACGCTTCACCAAGAGCGGCATTTTGGCCGGCAAGAAGTCTTCGTACAAGAAGGCCGTGGTTCAAGTGACCAACGGTCAGACCATTGACATCTATAGCAATCTGTAAGCCATGGGGGTACGTAAATTAAAACCCATTACACCGGGACAGCGTTTCCGGGTAGTGAATGACTTCAAAGCCCTCACTCCTGGCGTAGAACCAGAGAAGAGCTTGTTGGTTTCTAAGAAGAGCCGTGGAGGTCGTAACAATACAGGCAAAATGACGGTACGCTATCAAGGCGGAGGTCACAAGCAACAGTATCGTTTGATCGATTTCAAGCGGGAGAAGTTAAACATTCCTGCAACCGTGAAGTCGGTAGAATACGATCCCAATCGCAGTGCATTCATCGCTTTGATGGTGTATGCGGATGGTGAGAAACGTTACATCTTAGCGCCAAACGGTGTTACCGTGGGCATGAAGCTTGTTAGCGGTCCTGGGAATGCACCTGAAGTTGGCAATGCTTTGCCACTTTCTGATTTGCCTTTGGGTACCGTAGTTCACAACATTGAAATGCGTCCCGGTCAAGGGGGTGTTATTGCTCGCTCAGCGGGTGCTTTTGCCCAGTTGGTAGCTCGTGATGGAGGTTACGCAGTTTTGCGCATGCCTTCTGGAGAAACCCGCATGATTTTGGTTACCTGCATGGCGACCGTAGGGGTGGTAAGCAACAGCGACCACGCTTTGGAAGTTTCAGGTAAGGCTGGTCGTAGCCGTTGGAAAGGCGTTCGTCCTCGCACACGTGCAGTTGCTATGAACCCTGTAGATCACCCCATGGGTGGTGGTGAGGGCCGTGCGACCGGTGGTCACCCCCGTTCACGCAAGGGCATTCCTGCGAAAGGATACAAGACACGTACTCCTAAAAAGGCCAGCAATCGTTACATCATTGAAAAACGCAAGAAATAAGCCATGGCTCGTTCACTAAAGAAAGGACCTTATATCCATTACAAGCTTGAGAAGCGGATGATGGACAATGTTGAGTCAGGCAAAAAGACCGTGGTGAAAACCTGGTCACGTGCCTCCATGATTAGCCCGGATTTTGTCGGTCAGACAATTGCTGTTCACAACGGCAAGGCCTTCATCCCGGTCTACGTAACGGAGAATATGGTGGGTCACAAGTTGGGAGAATTTGCTCCCACGCGTACCTTCCGCGGCCACGCTGGTAACAAGAAAGACAAAGGAAAACGATAAGCCATGGGATCTCGTAAGTACAATTCCGCGGAAGCCCGCAAAGAGTCGCGCAAAAGTGTGGCTATGGCTTCTTTGAACAATTGCCCAACCTCACCTCGTAAAATGCGTCTGATGGCGGATTTGATTCGCGGTATGGCGGTAGAGAAGGCCTTGTTCGTTTTGAAATACAGCCCCAAAGAGGCTTCTATTCGCTTGGAAAAACTATTGCTCTCTGCATTGAGCAATTGGCAGACCAAGAATCCCGAAGCACGCATGGAAGACAGCAACTTGGTTGTTGAGTCAGTCATGGTGGATGGCGGTCGCATGTTGAAGCGGATTTCTCCGGCTCCACAGGGACGCGCTCACCGTGTTCGTAAGCGCTCCAATCACGTTACGATTGTAGTGGGTAGCAAGCAAGTGATCACCGAAAACGCTGAAGCATAAGAAATGGGACAAAAGACTAACCCCATCGGCAATCGCCTTGGATTTATCAGAGGTTGGGAATCCAACTGGTATGGTGGACGTAACTACGGCGATAAATTGGCCGAGGACGCACAAATTCGCAAGTATCTCTATGCTCGTTTGACCAAGGCAAGCGTTTCTCGTATTGTCATTGAGCGCACTTTGAAGGTTGTTACTGTGACAGTAGCTACGGCTCGTCCAGGTGTAATTATCGGAAAAGGCGGTCAGGAAGTAGACAAGCTGCGCGAAGAATTGAAGAAGTTGACTGGAAAAGAAGTACAGATCAACATCTACGAAATCAAACGTCCCGAGTTGGATGCCAAATTGGTGGCTGACAGCATTGCGCGCCAAATCGAAGGCCGTATATCTTTCCGACGTGCCATCAAGATGAGTATGGCTGCAACCATGCGAATGGGAGCAGAAGGGATCAAGGTGCAAATCTCTGGTCGTTTGAATGGTGCGGAAATTGCCCGTTCAGAGAAGTTCAAAGAGGGCCGTACTCCCTTGCACACGTTCCGCGCGGACATTGACTACCATATTTCTGAAGCCCACACGACTTACGGTCGTATCGGTATCAAGGTGTGGATCATGAAAGGCGAAGTTTACGGCAAGCGTGACTTGTCTAACTTGCTCGGTCCAGCCAAGAAGACGGGTGCAGGAGCCAATGAAGGTGGTGATCGCGGTCGCGATCGCGATCGTCGTCCCGCAGGTGCAGGAGGTCAAGGCCGCGATCGTCGCGGAGGTGCAAAGAAATAAGTAGAACGCCAAAGAAGCTAAGCGATGTTACAACCGAAACGCACGAAGTTTAGAAAGCAGTTCAAGGGCCGCATGAAGGGGAATGCCCAACGCGGTACCACGTTGGCGTATGGATCTTTCGGCATCAAATCGTTGGAAAACGTTTGGATGACCGCTCGTCAAATTGAAGCCGCACGTATTGCTGCTACCCGTTATATGAAACGGGAAGGCCAGTTGTGGATCCGGATTTTTCCGGACAAGCCTGTCACCAAGAAGCCATTGGAAGTCCGTATGGGTAAAGGTAAAGGTGCAGTAGAATATTGGGCAGCAGTGGTTCGTCCGGGCCGCATGTTGTTTGAGTTGGACGGTGTTCCTGCGGATATCGCCGTGGAAGCACTTCGTTTGGCCGCCCAGAAATTACCGGTAAAAACCGCGCTGGTTGTCCGTCGCGACTACACGGAAGCCTAATCCTTCTTTAGATCATGAAAGCAGCAGAAATTAAAGCCCTTAAGGACGCCGATTTGGCGGTCAAAGTGGCCCAGGTAAAAGAGGAGTTGTTTCGTATGAAGCGCACCCACCGGATGTCTCCCTTGGAGAACCCGATGCGCATTACAGCGACGCGCAAACTGGTAGCCCGTTTAACCACCGAGTTGCATCAGCGCAAAAACCACTAAGAGTTAGAGCAATGGAAAGAAATTTGCGCAAAGAGCGGATCGGTATTGTAACGAGCGCCGCTATGGAAAAGGGCATTACGGTAAGTGTTTCACGTCGCGTGAAGCATGGTAAGTATGGAAAGTTTGTGTCTTTCACGAGCAAGTTCCATGCCCACGACGAGAAGAACGAGTGCACCAAGGGCGACACGGTTCGTATCATGGAAACTCGTCCGTTGAGTAAGACGAAGAACTGGCGTCTTGTAGAAATCATTGAAAAGGTAAAGTAAGATGTTACAGCAGGAATCCCGTTTGCGTGTGGCAGACAATACCGGTGCCAAAGAAGTTTTGGTTATCCGTGTCTTGGGCGGCACCAAGCGTCGTTACGCCAGTGTTGGAGACAAGATTGTGGTGACCGTTAAGGACAGCACACCGTCTGGCAACGTTAAGAAAGGTCAGGTTTCTACGGCCGTTGTAGTTCGTACCTCCAAAGAGGTTCGACGCGCCGACGGTTCGTACATCCGATTTGACGACAATGCATGTGTGTTGTTGAATGCTGCTGGTGAAATGCGCGGTACCCGGGTTTTCGGACCTGTTGCCCGCGAGTTGCGCGACAAGCAGTACATGAAAATTGTTTCTCTGGCACCTGAGGTGCTTTAAGTATAGAACGATGGCGAAGTTTCATATCAAAACCGGCGATACCGTTATGGTGATTGCAGGTCAGTCCAAGGGACAGACCGGTCGCATCATTCGCATGATTCCTAAGCAGCACCGCGCTGTAGTGGAAGGCGTTAATCTCGTGACTAAGCACCAGAAGCCAACGGCATCCAGTCCGCAGGGCGGTTTGTCTCAAATGGAGGCACCGTTGCATGTCAGCAACTTGATGTTGATTGATCCTAAAACGGGAACTCCTACCCGTGTGGGAATGAAAATTACTGATAAAGGCCAGAAGGTTCGCGTTGCGAAGAAATCCGGCGAGACGATTAAATAATGGAACAACGTTTGAAAAGCATGTACCGGGACAAGGTAGTTCCGGCTCTGCAAGAAGAGTTTGCCTACAAGAACATCATGCAAGTTCCCCGCTTGCAGAAGATCGTTTTGAGCCAGGGCATTGGTGCAGCCGTCTCCGACAAGAAGTTGGTGGAGTACGCGGTAGAGGAAATGACCATTATCGCTGGTCAGCGCGCCGTTTCAACAAAATCAAAAAAGGACATCTCGAACTTCAAATTGCGTAAGGGTATGCCTGTTGGGGCGCGCGTTACGTTGCGTGGAGAGCGTATGTATGAGTTCTTCGATCGTTTGTTAACCGCTAGTCTTCCTCGTATCCGCGACTTCCGTGGTGTTAAAGAAGGTTTTGATGGCCGCGGAAACTTTACGTTCGGCATCACTGAGCAAATCATTTTCCCGGAGATCGATATCGATAAGGTGAACCGCATTGCCGGTATGGACATCACCTTTGTCACCTCTGCACATACCGACAAGGAGTGCAAGGCGCTGATTACGGCTTTTGGATTTCCGTTTAAAAAATAATAGAAGGACCCGTGGCAAAAGAATCCATGAAGGCCCGCGAGGCCAAGCGTGAAAAGTTGGTAGCCAAGTACGCTGCGAAGCGTGAAGCATTGAAGGCTGCTGGCGATTATTTGGCTTTGCAGAAGCTTCCTAAGAATGCATCTCCTGTGCGTTTGCACAACCGGTGTAGCCTTACTGGCCGTCCGCGTGGCTACATGCGTCAGTTCGGTATCTCCCGCGTTACGTTCCGTGAAATGGCGAACATGGGCTTGATCCCTGGTGTGAAAAAGTCCAGCTGGTAATAATCGAATTAAAGGGAACGACGTTATGAATACCGATCCAATTGCAGATTTCTTGACCCGCATCCGTAATGCGAGTCGCGCCGGTCACACGGTTGTTGAGGCTCCTGCCTCCAAAATGAAGGTAGAGATTGCCCGCATCCTCATGGATCAAGGCTATATCGCTAGCTACAAACTCGACGCAACCGGTCCGCAAGGGGTAGTGAAGGTGGCTTTGAAGTATGACAAAGCAACCAAGACTCCCGTTATCCGCGGAATCGACCGGGTATCTACCCCTGGTTTGCGCAAATATTTTGCCAAGGTGGACATGCCCCGTGTGAAATACGGACTGGGCATTGCCATCGTGACGACCTCCAAAGGCGTTATGACAGACAAGCAAGCGCGTCTGAGCAACGTGGGGGGAGAAGTCATTTGCTACGTTTATTAATCCCAAGAGTATACTATGTCACGCATTGGTAAAGCCCCGATCCAGGTGCCAGCAGGTGTAGAGATTTCCGTCTCTGGCACCCTGGTGACCGTCAAGGGCAAGTTGGGCACTTTGTCCCAAGAGATTCACCCCGACATTACCCTCGAGCAAGAGGGCAGTGTTGTAACTATGCTTCGTGCGAACGAAGACAAGCCGACCCGTGCCAAGCACGGTCTATACCGCGCCCTGATCAACAACATGGTTGTTGGTGTGTCCACCGGCTGGACGAAGGAGTTGGAATTGGTTGGTGTTGGTTATCGTGCCTCCAACCAAGGACAAGTGTTGGATTTGTCTTTGGGTTACTCCCACACCATTATGGTGCAACTTCCCGAGGAGGTCATTTTGGAGACCAAGTCGGAAAAGGGTAAAAATCCGTTGATTATTCTTAAATCCCACGACAAGCAGTTGTTGGGTATGATTGCGGCTAAAATCCGCAGCTTCCGCAAGCCTGAGCCTTACAAAGGAAAAGGTGTGCGCTACGTCAACGAAGTGGTTCGTCGCAAAGCAGGTAAATCCGCCGGTAAGGGCAAGAAATAAGCTAGATAGAATATGGCACTCTCCTCCATTGATCGCCGCAATCGCATCCGTCGTCGGATTCGTAAAGTGGTAAACGGAACCGCAGAACGTCCTCGTTTAGCAGTTTTTCGCAGCAACAAAGCCATCTACGCTCAATTGATTGATGACGTTACCGGCACAACTTTGGGTTCTGCAACAAGCGTATCCAAAAAAGGTAAGGTATTTGAAGGTACCAAGTCGACCCAGGCTTTTGAAGTGGGCAAGGCCATTGCGGTTATTGCTCAATCAAAGGGGATCTCGCATGTAGCGTTTGATCGCGGTGGTTACTTGTACCATGGACGTGTAAAATCCCTGGCCGATGGTGCTCGGGAAGGTGGTCTCAACTTCTAAGCATTTGATATGAAATCAGCACAAAATTCGCGCCGTGTCAAGCCCAGTGGCTTGGAGTTGGTAGATCGCTTGGTAGGCGTTCAGCGTGTAACCAAGGTAACCAAAGGCGGTCGTGCATTCGGCTTTAGCGCCATTGTCGTCGTTGGCGATGAGAACGGAATCGGTGGATACGGACTTGGAAAGAGCAAGGAAGTTTCAGAAGCCGTTACCAAGGGAATCGAAGATGCGAAGAAGAATTTGTATCGCTTCCCCGTTGTAAAGCATAGCATTCCTCACGAGCAGGATGGCAAGTTTGGCGGTGCACGTGTTTTCTTGCGCCCTGCATCCCACGGTACCGGTGTAATTGCCGGTGGTGCAATGCGTGCGGTGTTGGAGTGTGTCGGTATTCACGACGTATTGGCCAAGTCCAAGGGTTCTTCCAACCCTCACAATTTGGTAAAGGCTACCTTTGAGGCCCTTCACCAGTTGCGCGATGTGAGCGAAGTGGCTCGTCAGCGTGGAATTGCCATCACGAAGGTTTTTAACGGTTGATAGCGAAACAGCATGGCCCAGATTAAAATCACACAAGTGCGCAGCACGATCAATCGTCCCGCGCGTCAAAAGGCAACCATGGTTGCTTTGGGAATTCGTAAAATGAACCATTCCGTTGTTCACGAAGCCACGCCCCAAATATTGGGTATGGTGCGCAAAGTAGAGCACTTGGTACAGGTTCAAGAAGTAGAACAAGCCTAATCGTTACCGAGCATGAACTTGAATGAATTGAAACCCGCTGCAGGCGCTGTTCGCGCAAACAAGCGTTTGGGTCGTGGTCAAGGATCTGGCCGCGGTGGTACATCCACCCGTGGTCACAAAGGTGCTAAGTCGAGTTCCGGCTTTTCCATCAAAATCGGTTTTGAAGGCGGTCAAATGCCTTTGCAGCGTCGTGTTCCGAAGTTCGGATTTACGAACCCAAATCGGGTGGAGTACCGTGCGATCAACTTGGACGTGTTGCAAACGTTGGCAACCGACAAGGGTCTTGAGCGTATCGACGCTGCCGTGTTGATTGCAAATGGCTTAGCGAACAAAAACGACTTGATCAAGATTTTGGGTCGTGGAGAGTTCACCGCTAAGGTGTCCGTTGTTGCCCACAAATTCAGTGCTTCGGCTGTTCAAGCCATTGAAGCAGCTGGAGGAACCATTGAGCAAGCCTAATTGAGATTCCCATGAAGCGTTTGATCGATACCTTCCGCAACATCTGGAATATCCAGGAACTGCGCGACAAAATTTTGTTGACGTTGGGACTCTTGTTGGTCTATCGCCTGGGTTCCAACGTGGTGTTGCCAGGAATTGATCCCACCTCATTGACAAAGCTGCAAAGCCAAGCCAGTGAAGGTTTGATTGGAATCTTGAACGCCTTTTCCGGGGGAGCTTTTGCCAATGCCTCTGTTTTGGCTTTGGGAATTATGCCTTACATCTCAGCATCCATCCTGATTCAACTTTTGGGTTTGGCGGTTCCGTCCATCCAAAAGATGCAAAAGGACGGTGAGAGTGGTCGGCGGAAGTTGAATCAAATCACCCGGTATGTAACCATTGGGGTTGCCTTGTTGCAAGCACCCGGATACATTACCAACTTGATGTACCAAGGGGTTGGGTTAACGCTTCCCACCTCAACGTTCTGGACATTGGCCTTGATTACACTGACATCCGGTACCATATTCGCTATGTGGTTGGGTGAGCGCATCACCGACAAGGGTATTGGAAACGGTATCAGTTTGTTGATCATGATTGGAATCATCGCCCAGCTTCCTCAATCCTTTTTGCAGGAATATGTTAAGCAGGTTAGTGAATCCGGAGGAGGAATTGTTGTTTTCCTTTTGGAACTGGTTGCCCTTTACTTGGTCATACTCTTTGCCATTGCGATCACCCAAGCGGTGCGCCAGGTTCCTCTGGAGTATGCAAAGCGGGTAGCCGGCTCAACGGGTAGCGATGCTCCGCGGAACATCGGTCGGAGTTATCTCCCTATTCGCGTAAACACCGCAGGTGTGATGCCCATCATCTTTGCTCAGGCGCTGATGTTTATCCCTATCACGGCGTTGCAGTACAGTGGCGCAGGTACGGACAGCATGCCTTGGTTGATCGATATTTTCGGCAACATCCAAGGGTTTTGGTACAACTTCATCTTTGCTGCACTGATTTTGGTTTTCACGTTCTTCTACACGGCCATCCAATTCAACACGTCGCAGATTGCTGAAGATTTACGTCGGAGTGGAGGTTTTGTACCTGGGGTGAAGCCAGGTGCCGATACTGCTGAGTATTTGGATCAGATCTTGTCCCGCATCACCTTACCGGGTGCACTTGCTCTCGCCTTTATTGCAATCCTTCCTTCCATGGCCAATATTGCCAATTTGACCCCGCAATGGGCCAATTTCTACGGAGGAACAAGTTTGTTGATCTTGGTTGGTGTAATCTTGGATACCTTGATGCAAATCGAGAGTTATTTGTTGAACAGTCACTACGATGGCCTCATGGATGGCGGTCGCATCAAGGGGCGTAATACCAACGCGTACTAAGATGGCCAAACAAGGTGCTATTGAACAAGACGGCGTAATCACGGAGAATCTCTCCAACGCTATGTTCCGAGTCGAATTGGAGAATGGCCACCTGGTCACGGCTCATATCTCTGGTAAGATGCGCATGCACTACATTAAATTATTGCCGGGTGACCGGGTCAAACTGGAGCTTTCTCCTTATGACTTGTCCAAGGCTCGTATTGTTTATCGTTACTAATTGCCTACTGAGAAATGAAAATCAGAGCATCCCTGAAGAAACGCAGCCCGGAGTGCAAAATTGTCCGCCGCAAGGGTCGTTTGTATGTCATTAACAAGAAAAATCCGAAGCTGAAACAGCGTCAAGGATAATTTAATTAACCAAGGAAATGGCGAGAATTGCTGGTATTGACCTTCCGAAGAACAAGCGCGGAGAAATTGGTCTGACATACATCTACGGAATTGGCCGCAGCCGGTCCCGTGAAATCTTAACTGCTGCCGGTGTTGATTTTGACACCAAGGTAGGTAACTGGACCGATGACCAGTTGCAAGGAATCCGCACCGTAATCGGCGACAGCTTTAAGGTGGAAGGCGAACTGCGTTCGGAAGTGCAAATGAGCATCAAGCGTTTGATGGACATTGGCTGCTACCGAGGCATCCGCCACCGTTCTGGCTTGCCTTTGCGAGGCCAGCATACCAAAAACAACAGCCGTACCCGCAAAGGAAAGCGTAAGACGGTTGCGAACAAGAAGAAAGCGACCAAGTAATCCCTGATCCCTCATGGCAAAGTCAACTAAAACGGTCAAGAAGCGTAAAGTAAAGGTGGAAGCCTTTGGTGAAGCGCACGTGACGAGCACCTTCAACAACATCATTATCTCGTTGACCAACCTGCAAGGTCAGGTTATCTCTTGGTCCAGCGCAGGTAAGATGGGATTTCGTGGATCCAAAAAGAACACTCCCTACGCCGCTCAAACAGCAGCAGAAAATGCGGCTACCCCCGCTATGGAAGCCGGTTTGAAGAAGGTAAAGGTGTACGTGAAAGGTCCGGGAAATGGACGCGAGAGCGCCATCCGCTCCCTCAACAATGCAGGAATTGAAGTAACGGAAATCATTGACGTTACGCCAATTCCCCACAATGGTTGCCGTCCCCCCAAGCGCCGTCGCGTATAATCATTAACTAGAAGATCGAAGAGTTATGGCACGATACAGAGGCCCGTTAACGAAAATCGCCCGTCGTTTTGGCGAACCTATTTTTGGACCAGATCGCTCTCTGGAAAAGCGTAATTACCCTCCTGGGCAGCACGGTTTTTCCAAGAAGCGTGGCAAGAAAAGCGAATACTCTGTCCAGTTGGCAGAGAAGCAAAAGGCCAAATACACCTACGGTATTTTGGAGCGTCAGTTCCGTACCTTGTTTGAAAAAGCGCACCGCTCCAAGGGAGTTACCGGTGAGGTGTTGTTGCAGCTTTGCGAGTCTCGCTTGGACAATGTGGTTTACCGCATGGGTCTTTCGACTACCCGTCGTGGTGCACGTCAATTGGTTAACCACCGCCATATTTTGGTGAATGGGGAGCTGTTGAACATTCCTTCGTACTTGGTGAAAGCAGGCGACGTTATTTCTGTACGTGAAAAGTCCAAGTCTTTGGAAGTCATTGCAGATTCGTTGTCTGGTCGCCGCGGCGAGTTCTCTTGGTTGCAATGGAACGACGCCACCCAGTCGGGTACCTTTGTGGGTGTACCGGCACGTGATTTGATTCCTGAAAAGATCAAGGAACAATTAATCGTCGAATTGTACTCTAAATAAGCGATTATGGCCATTCTTACCTTTCAAAAGCCCGATAAAGTCATTGTTAATGCTGCAAGCGAAACCGAAGGTCAATTCGAGTTTCGTCCCTTGGAGCCAGGCTTTGGCTTGACGATCGGCAATGCCCTTCGCCGCGTATTGCTAAGCTCGTTGGAAGGCTATGCGTTTACTTCGGTGCGCATCGCCGGTGCGGATCATGAGTTCTCCACGCTGAAAGGAGTGGTAGAAGACGTGACCGAAATCGTCCTGAACCTAAAGCAAGTTCGCTTGAAGCGTCAAATTGATGCGAGCGAGGGCGAGACGGTTAAGGTGAGTATTTCTGGCCAAGAGCACTTGACGGCAGGAGATTTGGGCAAGTTTACAGCGGCCTTCCAGGTGCTGAATCCTGACTTGGTCATTTGCCGTATGGATGCAAGCGTTAAAATCGAGATGGAATTGACCATCGAGAAGGGACGTGGTTATGTCGGTGCAGAAGAGAACAAGCGCCAGGAGGCCATGAAGGGCACCATCGCTTTGGATTCGATCTACACGCCGATCAAGAACGTTAAGTACAGCATCGAGAACTACCGGGTAGAGCAGAAGACCGACTTTGAGAAGTTGATCTTGGATGTTCAAACCGATGGCAGTATCCACCCGCAACAAGCGGTAACGGAGGCGGCCAATATTTTGATTGAGCATTTTACCCTCTTCACCGATGAGCGCATCAAGCCCGAGGAGAAGGTAGTGGTTGAAACCGAGTCATTTGACGAAGAGATTCTCCACATGCGCCAATTGTTGAAGACCAAATTGACAGATCTTGACCTAAGCGTTCGCGCTTTGAACTGCCTCAAGGCAGCCGAAGTAGAAACCTTGGCTGATTTGGTGACCTACACCAAGCAAGACTTGATGAAGTTTCGCAATTTTGGCAAGAAGAGCCTGACCGAATTGGATGAGTTGGTTGAAAACAAAGGACTGGTCTTCGGAATGGATGTTACGAAATACAAACTGGAAAAAGAGTAATGAGACACGGTAAGAAATTCAACCACCTGGGCCGTACCGCCTCTCACCGGAAGGCGATGTTGAGCAATATGGCCAACTCGTTGATTGAGCACAAGCGTATTAACACTACTGTGGCCAAGGCCAAAGAGTTGAAGAAGTACATTGAGCCTTTGGTGACCAAGTCCAAGGTAGACAGTACCCACAACCGACGTACGGTTTTTGCTTACTTGAAGAGCAAGGAAGCCGTTACGGAGTTGTTTCGCGAAGTAGCCGTAAAGGTGGGTGACCGTCCTGGCGGGTACACGCGGATTATCAAGACGGGCAACCGCTTGGGAGACAACGCGGAGATGTGCATGATCGAGCTGGTAGATTTTAATGAAATCTACGGAGCAGACAAGGCTGCAAAGAAAGGCACGCGTCGCGGCCGTAAGAAAGCGGATGCTCCTGCAGCTGCCCCTGTGGCCGAGGCTGTAGCAGTGGAAGAAGTAAAGTCAGAGGAGGCTCCTGTTGCGGAAGCATCTGCCCCTGAAATTGCTACTTCGGAAGAAGAGAACCAAACGGAAGCATGATCGCATGATTCCAATGTTTAAAAAGGATAAGGTGTTCCCTTATCCTTTTTTTATGCGTAATTCAGTCGTACATTAATTGATTAGAATGAAAGGCAAGGCTGCACTTCTGGTATTGGCAGATGGAACGGTGTTCCATGGAAAAAGCACGGGACTTGACGGCACCGCGTGGGGCGAGATTTGTTTCAATACGGGCATGACTGGTTACCAAGAAATTTTTACAGACCCCAGTTATTTGGGGCAGTTGATGGTGACTGCGACCTCCCATATCGGCAACTACGGAATTCATCCCGAAGAGGGCGAAAGCGATCGGGTGCAAATTGCGGGTTTGGTGTGCAAGTCTTTCAGTTTAAATCAAACACGACCAGGGGCTACGCAAACCTTGGAGGAGTATTTCCGGGCCCAGGGCAAAGTGGCTATTTCGGACGTGGATACCCGAGCCGTTGTACGCCACATTCGCCAAGCGGGTGCAATGAACGCCATTGTGTCTACCGAGACCGACGATGTGTCTGCCTTGTTGGAGCGGTTGAGCCAAACGCCCTCCATGGACGGTTTGGAGCTTCTACCGGAAGTCAGTACGACCGAAGTGCGGCATGTCCACGTGAACGATGCGAAGTTTCGCGTGGCGGCTTTGGATTTTGGAATCAAGGAAAACATCCTTCGCCGGTTGAATGCCGTGGGTATCTCGGTGGATTTGTATCCGTATTCGACGCCTTTTGAGGTTCTAGCGGAAACCCACCCCGACGGCTACTTTTTGTCCAATGGACCCGGTGACCCCTCGGCGTCTTCCCAAGTGGTTGAAACCGTCAAGCAGTTGATTGACAGCGGTAAGCCCATCTTCGGGATTTGTTTGGGCCACCAGATGATTGCATTGGCGTCGGGTTTGAGAACATTCAAAATGCACAACGGCCACCGGGGCATCAACCATCCGGTAAAAAATGTGTTAACAGGAAAAGGGGAAATCACTTCCCAGAACCACGGTTTTGCGGTATCGATGGAGGATGTGGAGGCCAGTCCTTTGGTGGAGCTCACCCACGTCCATTTGAACGATGGAACGGTGGCCGGCATTCGGAGAACGGACAAACCGGTCTTCAGCGTCCAATACCACCCGGAAGCCGCTCCTGGACCGCACGATTCGCGTTATTTGTTTGAACAGTTTGTTGAACTAATGAATACCCATAAATCTTAAGCCATGGCTTTAATCGCAGCGGTGCATGCGCGCCAAATTTTAGATTCGCGGGGTAATCCCACGGTGGAAGTAGATGTGGTTACGGAGAACGGTGCGTTTGGACGCGCTGCGGTGCCTTCCGGGGCCTCTACAGGTGCCCACGAGGCGGTGGAGCTTCGGGATCAGGATCCGTCGGTTTACCTGGGGCGCGGGGTTTTGAAAGCCATTGAAAACGTCAATACCGAAATCGCCGAAGTGGTTGAGGGGATGACGGTGTACGACCAACCTGGCTTAGACGCAGCTTTGATTGAATTGGACGGAACCGAGAACAAGTCGCGCTTGGGTGCAAACGCCATGCTCGCAGTGAGTTTGGCCGTGGCCAAGGCCGCTGCGGAAGAGTCGGGCATGCCCTTGTTCAATTATGTAGGAGGATCGAATGCGCGCACGTTGCCCGTTCCGATGATGAATATCCTCAACGGAGGAGCACATGCAGACAATTCCATCGATTTCCAGGAGTTTATGGTGATGCCGGTGGGTGCGGAGAACTTCTCCCACGCCTTGCGGATGGGGACCGAAATTTTTCACCACTTGAAGAATGTGCTCAAATCCAAAGGATACAGCACGAACGTAGGGGATGAAGGAGGCTTTGCGCCCAACATCGGCTCCAACGAGGAGGCCATTGAAATCGTACTGATGGCCATAGAGAAGGCGGGATACAAGCCGGGGGACGACGTCATGATTGCTATGGACGCGGCCATGACCGAATTGTACGACGAAAAGACAGGACTTTATACGTTCAAGAAGAGCAGCGGTATCCAAATGACCTCCGAGGAACTGGTTTCTTACTGGGCCGATTGGAGCAAGCGCTACCCCATCTTGAGCATCGAAGACGGTTTGGCCGAAGACGATTGGGCCGGATGGAAGAAGCTTACGGATGCATTGGGCAATTCGGTGCAGTTGGTGGGCGACGATTTGTTTGTAACCAACGAGACCCGTTTGGTCCGCGGTATCCAAGAGGGAATTGCCAATTCGATTTTGGTCAAGGTCAACCAAATTGGTACGTTAACGG
>JBILEM010000076.1:0-6755 GCA_044352085.1 Schleiferiaceae bacterium | reverse complement strand
CCAAGTCAACCAACGCATACCGAAGCCCGAAGGTACAACACGCCGGCTGCTAGGGGGTGAGGGACGTTAAATTTTGGACGACATCACCATGGCAAACGCCACGATGGCTGCGATCATCAGGAGGATAAATCCAATTTGTAGATTGTTACGCATGGGTTTGGCATCGTTGTCCCCTTCGGCTATCCGAGCTCTCAGCGCCAATCGTTCCCGCATGCGGCGCGCGTAATCCGATGGACGACGTTCGCGGTTGTTGGGAACAGGAGAGGGGTCAGACAAGACAAAGGAGGTTTGTAACTCATTTAAAGTTAGTGAGTTTTATCATTTATGCAAGCGAAACAGGGAATTATTTTTTGCATTTTTTGCAACCTCGGGAATCCCGCGTCCCCGGTGGATTTTGTACCTTCGGGACATGGCACGCATCCCCCGCGAAACCGTTGACCGCATCCTTGACACCGTCCGAATTGAGGAGGTGATCGGAGAATTTGTGGTTCTCAAGAAGAGCGGCGGAAGCTTGAAGGGCCTCAGTCCCTTTACCCAAGAAAAGACCCCGAGTTTTTACGTCTCGCCTTCCAAACAGATTTTCAAGTGTTTCTCCTCCGGAAAAGGCGGAAGTGCCGTGACCTTTTTGATGGAGCACGAGCAGTATACGTATCCGGAAGCGCTGCGTTGGTTGGCCAAGAAATACAACGTCGAGATCCAAGAAGAGGAAGTTTCGCCGGAACAGCAGGCCCAGGACACCGAGCGGGAGAGCTTGCAGCGGGTGAACGATTTTGCGGCTGCCCAGTTCCAAACGTGGATGTGGGAGCACCCCAAGGGCCAGGCAGTGGGCTTGGCCTATTTCCGGGAACGCGGATTCACCGATGCCACCTTGAAAACCTTCCAGCTTGGTTTCCACCTGGAAGACCGGGACGCCCTGTACCAAGCCGCGCTGGCCAAGGGATACCGACCCGAGTACCTCGAGAAAGTAGGCCTGTGTTTTCCCCGCGAAAACGGCCAATGGGCCGATCGGTTTTTTGGCCGGGTGATGTTTCCCATTTTCTCCCAGAGCGGACGGGTGCTGGGATTCGGTGGGCGCATTCTCCGGTCCGACGCAAAAGCGGCCAAGTACGTCAACAGCCCCGAGTCCGACCTGTACAGCAAGTCCAAAACGCTTTATGGTCTGTACCAAGCCCGACAAAGCATCGTTCGGGAGAACAAGTGTTTGCTGGTGGAAGGCTACACCGACGTCCTGCGGTTGCATCAATCCGGCGTCACGCATGCCGTAGCCAGTTCGGGCACGGCCTTGACCGTAGAACAAATCCGGCTGATTCGCCGCTACACGGACCAGGTTACGGTGCTGTACGACGGGGACGCGGCTGGCATACGGGCCTCGTTTCGGGGAATTGACCTGTTGCTGGAGCAAGGGCTCAAGGTGCGGGTGCTCCGTTTTCCCGATGGGGAGGATCCCGATTCTTTTGCGCGGTCCCTCGCTCCGGAAGACCTCAAACAGTACCTGAAAACCCACGAAACGGATTTCATCCGGTTCAAGGCCGAGGTGTTGGCTTCCGACGCAGCGGAAGACCCCATCAAGCGCGCGGGCCTTGCCAAGGACGTGATTTCCAGCGTAGCCCGGGTGCAAGACTTGCTCCTGCGCGACGTGTACCTGCGGGAGTGCGCCGTGGTCCTCTCCATGGACGAGCGTGTACTCAACCAAGAACTTCAGCTGGCCCTCACCCGGCTGGCCAACGAGGCCCAGCGTGCGTCAGGGGCTACTTCTTACCGGGACGGACTGCGCGTGGTTCGCCCGGATGGACCGGGTTCAGCGGGCGCGGCAACCGGGTCGTCTTCAGCGCCGGAGGTGGATCCGTATGCCGACCCCAGCCATTTTGCTCCCGATTACCTGGACGGTGGCCATGCCCTGCAAGTGGGCGCAGCCGGCCGGCCCTTGGCCGTGGAATCCGACCTCCTCAAGACCTTGCTCAACCACGGACCCCAAGAAGTGCAGTGGACCGATGAAGCGGGTCAGGTACAAACCGACACGGTAGCCACCCTGATTTTGGAGGATTTATCGACCGACGCCTTGGCGTTTGAATACCCGGTCTACCAACAGATGTACGAGACCTGTTTGGAGGCCTGGCGCACAGGCACCGTGCTCACAAGCGCCCACTTTGTGCGCAGCGAAGATCCCGCTTGGGTGGCTGCGGCCACCGACTTGCTCGCCGAGGCGCACAGCTTGGCCAATTGGAAGCTTCGGGACGTGTTTGTTCCCGAAAAGGAGGTATACTTGGCGTCGTTTGTGCACCAAGCGGTGCTGCGGTTCAAAACCGTGCATTTGGAACGACTGATCCAAAATGCCACAACGTCCCTGGAATCGACCTCCTTGCCCCAAGAACGGGACGAGTGGGTGCGTCAAATCATGACGTACAGCGCCCTACGCAACCAGATCAATACCGAGCTTAACCGGGTGGTGTGATCCCTCCTGGAGCGCGGGGTAGGCGCCTATGCGCCGTCCCATTTCTTTACGGTTTCAGCAAAGCGTCCAAGGTTCCCCGGGCCACGGCGTGGTACCCCGGACGGGCTTCTTGATAAATGGACCGAGCCAAATCCGCTTGTCCGTGGTTCAACAAGGCCTCGTAGGTGGGCGTTAAGAACTTGCGGCGCCCAACGCGAACCAAGAACGACCGGGTGGCAGCGGCGAGTTCCGGAGAACGGAGTTCTGCCCGGGCGGCCGTTTGAAACCACTGGGCGGCCAGTTCGGCATTGCCGGTGGCGGTGAGTCCAAAGGCCTGGTCCAATCCGCGCAGTTGGTCGGCAGAGGCCCCTTCCACGCTTTGCAAGAAGCGCAGCCGTTCGTGCGTGCTCCAGCCGTTCCAAGCGTTTTTCAGAGCCGGAGCAATTGCCCCGCTGGAGGCAAAGGGGGCCGCCAAGGCGTCCACCTGGGCAAACCGGGCGGAGGTGGGTACCGGGGAATTGGCAGGCAGGCCGGTGCCGTGGATCCATTCGTCCAGTCCGATTTTTTGGGCTTCGTCGTCGGTGAGCAACTCCGTGGTGATCAGCTTTTCGAACTGTTCGGTGGTCATGGTGCCGAAGCCGTTTTGTTCAAAGTATCCATTGAGAAAGGCATCCCAGCGGGGGCGTCCCACGGTTTTCTCGATAAGCAACAAGAAGTGAAATCCTTTTTCGTAGGCGATGGCGGTGACGCCGTCGTCCGGGTTGCGTCCGGCCAGGTCGATGGCCAATTTGGTGTCGTTGGGGGCCGATTTTTGGAATTCGGCGACGGTTTCCAGCAATTCGCGATGGGAAAGGGCAGCCAGCATGTCCGCATAGTCCTTGCCGTAAACGGCCTCCATGATGCGGTTTTCAAAGTACACCGTAAAGCCTTCGTTGAGCCAAAAGTCGTTCCAAGTGGCGTTGGTGACCAGGTTACCGCTCCAGCTGTGCGCCAATTCGTGGGCCACCAGAGAAACCAGGCTGCGGTCGCCGGCCACAATGGTGGGCGTGGCAAAGGTCAGTCGCGGATTTTCCATGCCGCCGAAGGGAAACGAGGCGGGCAGTACCAGCAAGTCGTACCGGCCCCAGGCGTAGGGTCCGTAGAGCGATTCGGCGGCTTGCACCATCTTCTCTACGTCCACAAATTCGTTGGCGCAGGCTTGGAGAAAGGCGGGTTCGGCATAGACCCCGGTGCGTTCCGACAGAGGGGCAAAGGCCAAGTCGCCCACGGCCAGAGCCATGAGGTAGCTGGGGATGGCTTGAGGCATGCGGAACGAATACGTGCCGTCGTCGGACTTTTTCTGCGGATTTTCTGCGCTCATAACCGCCATGAGGTGAGGAGGCACCTGTACGTTGGCGTTGTAGGTAAAACGGATCCCGGGACCGTCCTGGCAGGGGATCCAGGACCTTGCCAAGATGGCTTGGCTTTGCGTGAACAAGAAGGGGTGGGTTTTGCCGTTGGTTTGCTCGGCGCTGAGCCACTGCAGGGCGCCGGCTTCGGGGTGCGTCTCGTAGCCCACTTCCACCAAGAGCGTGTCTTCCGCGCGGTGCTTGGGAAGCGCAATGTGCAGCGGAGTGCCCAAAATGGGGTCGGTGGTTCCCAGCGTGAAAGGCGCCGGTTTTCCGTTCACAACCACTTCTCCAATGGACAAGCGGTCCGTGTCCAAAATCAGGGTGTCTGCGTCGGCTTCGGCGGTAATTTTCCATGCGGCACGGCCTTGCAATTGGTGTGCCTCCAGGTCCACGTTAAGAAACAGGTCCAAGTGGTGCACCCGAGCGTGTTCCGGGAGAGCAAAGGTGTGCAGGTCTTTTTTCAGGGGCATTTTGGAGGCGGTTGGAGCGCAGCCAGCGGCCAAAACAAGGGCGGCCAGGCCGGGAAGGAGGGAAATTCTAGGCATGGTCCAAAGTAATTGCATTTTTGGGTAGCTTCGCACAGCCATGGAATTTAAAGCTTCATTTTCTTCGCCCGACCGGCCGCGTTTGCCGTGGCACGTGCTGTTGATTGTGCGCACCCTGGCGGTATTTTTTACGGCCTACCTGGTCCCCGGTGTCGAAATTGACACCCTGACCACTGCCATTTGGGTGGCCGTGGTGGTGGGCCTATTGAATGCGACCGTGAAGCCGTTGCTGATTTTACTGACCCTGCCCCTCACCTTCCTGACCTTTGGATTGTTCTTGTTGGTCATCAACGGAGTCGTGGTCCTTCTGGCGGATCGATGGATCGACGGGTTCAAACTGGAGAATTTCACCGCCGCCGTCGTGATGAGCATTGTAATGTCCGTTTTGGGCAGTTTGATGGAGCGCTTGCAGCGACGCAAGCAGTCCTAACCCCCTTTTTATTGGGCGATCACTAGCTTCTGCGGGGTTCCCTGGGAACCTCCGGGATGCATCCATTGCAACCAGTACATACCCGAAGGCCAGGGGCTAACATCCAACCGGTAGCCGGCTTCGACCCAGTTCACGGGAAGGGGCTGCCCCCATGCGTTGGTGGCGCGGAGGAGGGCTCCATCGGGCATTCCCTCTACATCCACGGCGTCGCGGGCCGGATTGGGTTGCACGGACCACGCTGAAACAACGGCACGTTCCAAGGATCCGAGCGGAGCCCCGGTGGTGAATTCAAACCGGTAGGAGGTGCCAAAGTCCTTGGGAAGTTGACGCTGGTAAAGCGACCCGCCGTTGTTGCGGAAGCGCAGGTACCCGTCGCCGTCGGTGTTCGCCCAAAAACTGAGGCCGTCCTTTCCGCGGTCTTGGAGGTCCAGCACGTAGCACCCCGTGGGCAGGGTGAGGGTGTCGTACACAAAGCTGTTGTTGGGGAGGTTGTCCCGCGAACGGACAAGAGGACCGGTGGCGTCGGACAGGGTCCAGTGGGTTTCGCTGGCTGCCAAATTCGTCCGGGTGGTTAGGACCGTGGAAGTGGGGAGCACCAAGGGACGTACAAAACGGCTGACTTTGAAGTCGTTGGAGGGGTTGATGTCTTGGGTCCAGTAGAAAGAGTCGTCCTGCAACTCCACGCGGAAGTACCCGGTGTCGGCCAGGCCCAGCCATTGCGACAACTGGTTCATGGGCAGGGTCCAGGTTTGTTCTTCCAAAGGAGCCCAAATCCCGGTGGAATTCCAAGGCCCCGGGTAGGTGTAGGTCTGGTTGGTGTCCAGCCATTCGCCTTGGGCATCGCACAGTCCGTAGCGCACCGTGGGTTGGTAGGGGATGGTTTGGTCCGTGTTGTTTCGGATTTTGACGATGGCGCGGCTGCAGGTGGGGTTGTCGCGCAGAAAACGGGGGTCGTCGGACGGGGAAACGATTTCCGACACCTCGTGGTCAAAGAAATCGATGGAGGTAGAACCCCAGACCGGGCCGTTGTAGGGGCCGTACTGGATCAAATGGGCTTCCATTTGGTAGCCGGCGGGGGTTTCTCCGGCGGGCACGGTGTAGGTGTAGGGTTCGATGTCCAGGTCCACCTTCAGCGAGTCCGGGAAGGAAGGGCCGTTGCGTTCCAGCAGGTGCTGGTAGGTAGTAGCCGCGCTGCCGGGGCACCAGTTGGCGCGGTCGTACAACCAGGTTCCGCCTTGCGGGTAGATGGGGTTTAGGCCGCAGTCGTCGTGCCACATGGCCTGGGTGGCCCAGGTGGTGTCGTAGGCCTTTAAGGTGTAGTTTTTTTCGCAGAATTCGGCGCAATTCAGGGCATTCACAAAGCCGTGTCCCGTGGGGGTGATTTTCATTCGGACCTGTTCCGCATTGGGCAGCAGGTCGACTTTCTTGGCGGGCGTGGCCGAGGTTTCGAATTGCGCTTGGTTCAAGTAGTTGGTGTATCCGGTGTAGACTTGGTCGATTTTCAAAACCGTGCGGGTGGGAGCGCCGTCGATGAAATAGAAGGTCACATCGGCGCTGAATCCGCTGGAGTAGCCGCTGTAAAAAACGCTAACGGGGGTGGAGTCGGCCAGCAAGGAAACGTAGTCCGTCACGTCGAACCAGTAGTCGTGTTTCCATTGGGGAGTAAAGCCGTTCGCAGACGTGCGCATGTAGCTGCCGTAAGGGGTGATAACGCGCCCCAACTCCCACACCTTGTTGTTCTTGTGGACCCGCACCGTGGTGGTATAGTCCCAGTCGGAACAGCCGCCGGAGGCGCACCCCAGGGTGTACTTCATCCAAATTCGGCCGTAGGTTTGAGCGCCTGCCGGAGGAAAAACGGCCACGTCCGAATACGACCCGTACCAGGTCATTTGCTTGTTGACCAGTGCATTTACGACGGTGGTGTCTGGCGTTTGGGCAGATGCGCCCCAGGCCGCCAG
>JBILEM010000077.1:0-6755 GCA_044352085.1 Schleiferiaceae bacterium | reverse complement strand
CCACCTGTTCCAACGGAACGCGGTTCGCCAATTTGGCCGCTGACGCAGGGTTCTTCAGGATGGTGTAAATCGCTTTTAGCCGCCGGTAAATGAATTGGTGCACCATGGCATAGACCAGTACGCCCATCGCCAAACCATAAAACACCGAAATCCAAACGCGTTCTCCGGTATCTGGGGTGAATAACCACAAGCCCATCCCGGATAGCAGGGCGACTGCAAGGGCAATTTGTTCCGGACGCTCAAAACGCATCCTGCGAAGTTAACCCTCGAATTTGTACCCTACGCCTTTGATGGTGCCAATTTTTGACTCGCCAATTTTTTCCCGGAGTTTGCGGATGTGCACATCGATGGTTCTTCCTCCTACGACGACATCCGTGCCCCAAACCGAATCCAAGATGGCCTCGCGGGTAAACACTTTACCGGGTTTGGACGCCAGCAAGAGCAACAATTCGAACTCCTTCCGCGGCATTTCTAGAGGCTGGTCGTCAATCAACACCCGATACTGCTCGGTGTCAATGGTCATGTTGCCCACGACGACCGGACTTTTCCCGGAGTGACCCGTTTTTCTGCGCAGCAAGGCATGAATACGGCTCACCAAAATTTTTGGCTTGATGGGCTTGGCGATGTAGTCGTCCGCACCGGCGTCCAGTCCGGCCACCTGAATGGAGTCTTCGTTCCGTGCAGTAAGGAAGACAATCAAAGCATTTCGGGTTTCCGGCAACTGACGCAAAGCTTCGCATGTTTCCATCCCGTCCATTTCCGGCATCATCAGATCCAACACCACCACGTCGGGGCGAAATTTCTTGGCCAACTCCAAGGCCTCGCGACCGTTTGAAGCCGTTTGAAGCTTAAATCCTTCTTGCTCGAGGTTGTAGGAGACGAAGTCTAGGATGGACGGTTCGTCGTCTACCAAAAGGATGCGTGCGGGTTGGGCCATAACGGTAGAACCGAATAATTAGGTACTCAAAGATAGGATTCTTAGTCACCCAAGAGCGTAAACAGCGACAACTTAACCAACAATTAACCTCGGACACTCTGCTCATTTGCGTCCTATCTTTGTTGGCTTATGCACATTCAAAAAAGCTTCTTCCTTGGATTGGTCTTCATGGCCACTCATGCGGGCGCCCAGGCGCCGGCACGCTTGAAGCTTATGACCTACAACATTCTGAATTACAGGAACTTCACCAGTTACTGTACTTCGAGCAACAACAACCCCATTACCAAAGAAGCCGCGCTTCGGGAAGTCATTGCTTACGCCCAACCGGACCTCTTGGTGTGCAACGAGATTGGCGGCGCTACCCCGTCCGCCCACGAGAAAATTTTGACCGACGTATTGAACACCGGGGGCACCACCCGCTGGGCCTCTACCTCCTACGCCAACAACGGTTTTTCCACCCTGGTGAACGGGGTGTATTACGACCAAACCAAGCTGGGTGTTAAGCGGGAAGGAATGGTATCGAAGTCCGTGAGCAACGTGGATTTGGTGCGGGTTTTGGACGTAATTCAGTTCTATTACAAGGATTCGCTGTTGTCCGTCAATCCGGATACGGTGTTTTTTACCGTGGTGGCTGCTCACTTGAAAGCGGGCTCCGCTGCCACCGACTTGGCCGACCGGGCCACCGCCACCGCGGCGTTGATGCAGCACCTGACCCAACGGGTGTCCGACCCCAACGTGCTCATGGGGGGCGATTTCAACATCTACAAGAGCCAAGAGGCTGCTTTTCAAAACCTGATCAACCACAGCGTGGCCAGCGAACGGTTCTACGACCCCATTGGACAACTGGGTACCTGGGCAAACAATGCAAACTACGCCCCTTACCACACCCAAAGCACCCGCAATGCCAACACCAACGGAGGATGCTTCTCCGGCGGGGGTCTGGACGACCGGTTGGACCAGTGGCTGGTTTCGTCGTCGGTCAAAGACGGTCTGGGCAAAGTAGCGTATGTGCCCGGGTCGTTTCGGATTTTTGGCAACGACGGCATGCACTTCAACCAGGGGATTGACGAAGGAACCAACTACAGCGTGCCTGCCAACGTCCGCACAGCCCTCTACACCGTTTCCGACCACCTCCCTGTGATGGTTGAGCTGGACATTCAGCGCCTGGGAATTGGCCTATCCGAATATACCGACGCGAAAGAAATGTGGATGCGCAGCCGCGCCGAAGATGGCTCTTCCAATTTGTACTGGCGGGGTCCTGTTCCTCTGAATATTGAAATTTTCGATGCCTTGGGGCGCAAAGTGCAAACCCTCTCGGTGGAGAGCAACAACCAACCGCTTTCGCCTCCCTCTGCTGCTGGCGGCCCGCTGTTCTTCCGCACGACCTCCGGATTTCGTACGATTTCCACCTACACCTGGGTACCATGAAAAAAACCACCGTCCTCCTCGCCGCGCTGGGCATGTGGTCTCTCGCGGGTGGACCCCTGCGGGGCCAAAGCTTTGACGAAAAAGTAACGTCGGCCTCGAACGTACGGCTGAACGTGACCAACGTCGGCACTTTTGGCAACGCTTTCCGCGGCTACCGCGACGGCTCAGGGACTCCCTCCTGCGAATACCCCGCAGGTTCTGGAACCGAGCACCTTTTTGAGTCCGGCATATGGATTGGCGGCAAGGAAAACGGCGGCCCGGTTCGGGTTTCCACCTCGGCGTACGACGCTCCCCAAGGCTACGCGCCCGGGAGAGGCGGTTTTGAGTTTACGGCACCGGTGGGGTCGTACCTCCAGGAACGCAGTTCGTTGACCGACAACCCCAATTTTGCCGTGGACGCCGTGTCCCACCAGGACTTCGTGGCCACCTTTACCGATGCCAACATATTGGTTCCCGGTACCAACATCCCGATCTCCAGCCATACCAACCCGATGAATGTGGAGGTGCGTATGGAAACCTACAACTGGAACTACCGGTTTTCGGACTTCTTTGTCTTGGTCAATTTGGTCTTCAAAAACGTCGGAACCAGCACCTACACCGACACTTACATGGCCCTGTGGAACAACAGCGTGATTCGCAACATCAATGTGACACCGGCGGGCGCGGGCGGCGCCGTCTTCTATTCCCAAGGCGGCAACGGGTTCATCGATTCCTTGTCCATGAACTACCGGTTTGACGCAACCGGAGATCCCGGCTACACGGATTCCTACATCGGTCAAAAATTCTTGGGCGCCGAAGACAAAAACGGATTCAAACACCCCCAGTTGGACCCCACCTTTAAGGCGAACTACAATGCCTGGGTATTCAACAACTCCGGCCAGTCGCTGTTCTTTTTCCCGACCACGGAGAACCAACGCTACGCCAAAATGAGCCAGGGACTGAACCAAGACCCTTGTTGGACCGACCCCTCCGGGGTTCCCTGCCAATCGGCCTCCGGCGTTAACATCCAGGCCCAATTGAACCAAGCCGGAAACCGGTCGGATTTGCTGAGCGTGGGACCCTTTGCCTCCTTTGCGCCGGGCGATGAAATCCGCGTGGCGTTTGCCTATGTGCTGGGCGCTAAAAAAGACGACGGCCTGCCCAATACAGCGAATACCGCAGAACAGAAATCGATTTTCTTGTCCAATGCCAACTGGGCACAAACCGCCTTCAACGGAGAAGACGTGAACTTCAACGGGGTCTTGGACAATGGGGAAGACAAGGACGGCAACGGCCAAATTACCCGGTTTATTCTGCCCACCCCTCCCGCCACTCCCAAAATCCGGGTGGTTCCCAGCAACCATAAAATCGACGTGTACTGGGCCGCCAACGCCGAGCGTTCCGTGGACCCCATTTCCCAAAAAATCGACTTTGAAGGGTACCGGGTGTACCTCAGCAAACTGGGCTTTGACGTGACGGAGACCCAAAACCTGGCCCGGGATTTTGTGCGGGTTGCGCAAATGGATGTGGCCGGCAACGGATTGTTCTTCGACACCGGCTTGGAAACGTACCGCCTGGCGCAGCCCAAGCGTTTTGAAGGGGACACCGTCGAATACCGCTACCGTTACACGCTGGATAACATCCCCAACGGGTGGCAGCATGCGGTGGCCGTTACGTCTTTTGATCAGGGAAATCCCGCAACCGGATTGGAGTCTTTGGAATCCAGTTTCTTGGCCAACGACCGCCGCGCCTTTGCCGGAACGGTAGGCAACGACAGCCTCAAAAACGGGGCGCCTTATGTATACCCCAACCCGTACTACGCCGGGGCGTCGTGGGAAGGCCGCTCCAACTTCCAAGAAGAAAGCCGCAAACTCATTTTTGCCAACCTTCCGTCCCGCTGCAAAATCACCATCACCACCGTCGCCGGCGATGTGCTTGACGTATTGGAACACAACGAGGACTACAACGGCAGCGACATCCGCTGGTTCCGGTCGTTTGGGTCCGATGCTCCAACGGACCATACCTTCTCCGGAGGGGAACATGCCTGGGACCTCCTCACCCGTTCCACCCAAATGATTGCCCGCGGCATCTACCTGTTCCACGTGGAAGACCTGGAAACAGGTAAAAAACACACCGGGCAGTTTACCGTTGTTCAATAACCTCTCTTGCAAAACCGACTGATTTACCCTCTGAATACCCTGAAAATGAAAAAAGTACTCTTTCTCCTGGTGGCCCTTGTAACGGGCAGCACGGCTTGGGGCCAAGCCGCTCCATTCCAACGCATTTCCCAAATCCAGTACGTAAGCCCAACCATGTTGGCCAACTGCCAAGACTCCACGCCGTTCAACAACCAAATTGTTCGGACCCGCGGTATTGTGGTTACTCCAGGAAATGCTTCGGAAGTAGCTTCGGGATCAGTACAAGGAGGCAGCCGTCCCTTCTTTTTCATTGTAGATACCGCCACCAACGGGGCTGCAGGGCCCTTCAAAGGCATGGAAATCATGGGTGCATACCGCAATGCGCAAAACCAATTGGTCCCCCTTCCTAACGTGGAGCTCCTGATTCCGGGCGACCTGATTGAATTCACCGGCAAGGTGACCGAGTTCAACCGCGGTACCCAAATGGAGCCCAATAGCGTGAATTCGTTGGTTATTTTGGGTTCGCGCCCTGCTCCGGCCTCTGTAACTGTGCCCTTGGGTCAGCTAAACGACGCCATGCGCGTGAACATCCCCACCACCGGCGAACAATGGGAAAATGCCTTTGTGGAGTTTCAAAACGTCACGGTAACGGAGGTCCTTCCTTTCAGCGGCAACCGCGTTAGCTTCAACGTGGTGGACGGACAAGGAAACAAAATCAACGTGTCGGACCGGTTTTTGGCCCAAAAACTGCCTTCTTGGCAAACCGTCAACCCTGCTAGCCCCCAAACCTCCGGCTCCTTTACGCCTCCCGTCCCAGGCACCTTCTATTCCAGCTTGAAAGGCATGGTGCGCCACGACGGCAACGGTTGTTTCCCCAATGCAGGAACCACGCGCGGGTACGAATTGAACCCGTTTGCGGCGTCGCACTACCAAATTGCTTACGCCCCTCCGTACATTTCCAACTTCGACCGCGACCCCTTCCTGCCCACCCCCAACCAGTCGGTGGACTTTACCTGCAACATCACCGACTTTGACGGCACTGTAGACTCCGTGCACTTTTATTACTCGAGCAATTCGGCCACCCTTCCGTCGCAGTTTACCAAAGTGACTATGCCTTTGGTAGCGGGTTCAACGGACGACTACGCCTACACCCTTCCGGCCTTCCCCAACGGAACCTTGGTGCGTTACTACATCCGCGCCAAAGACAACGCCGGCAACAAGTCGTTCTACCCCGTCACTTCGGTAGGCCAGGCCCAGCCCAACTACGAATACTACACCGTTCGCACGGGAGGTCCCAAAATTTATGATATCCAGTATTCCTTGGCCAGCAACAGCGCCTCTCCGCTGGTTGGCCGCGAAATCACCATCAAGGGAATTGTGACCTCGTCCACCAAAAATTACGACTTGGGCTACCTCTACATTCAGGACGAAAACGGCGGTCCGTACAGCGGAATCTGGTTGGTGGGCAGCGGCATTGCCAACTACTACCGCGGCGAGGAAGTCAATGTCACCGGCACGGTGGAGGAATACTTCAACATGACCCGTTTGGTGGTTTCTTCCATGTCCAAGACCGGACGTTGGGTTGCACCTACCGCCACGGTGGTAGACCCCACGGACTCCATCAGCAAGCTCAATTTTGGCTGGGAAAAGTGGGAAGGATGCTTGGTGCGTCTGCAGGATCCCGCCAACGGCAAATTGCACATCTCGCAAACCAATTTGGGCTTTGGGGATTACGCGGTTAGCGCCATCACCGGAGCATCGCGTGCCCGCAGCACGATGGTCTTGGCCGGACGTCAATCGGGCACCGCCTTCAGTTCCTTGTGGGTACAACCCGTAACCAGCTTGGCCTACGACACCATCGACGGTTTTATGGAAGTGGATCCCTTGGTTGTGAGCGACACCATGAACATGGACGCCCTGGAAGGAATTGTCTTCTTTGGCTTTAGCAATTACCGCGTATTGCCGCGGAACAACGACGACTTCATTGGCTTCAATGTTGATTTGGACTCCACCAATTTGGCCACTTCCCCGTTGATTGGCATCGAAGAAGGCACTCCCTCGGTTCAAGCATTCGTCCGCCCCAACCCTGCGCGATCCAGCCTTTGGATCGACGGACTGAACACCGGTACGCTTCAGGTGGAAATGACCGACGTCTACGGACGCATCGTCCTGCAAACCACCCTGGCCAACGGAGAACGCCGTCTGGACGTAGGCCATTTGGCCGTCGGCACCTACTGGGTCCGGGTAACACACAACGGACGCACCTCCGTGGC
>JBILEM010000075.1:0-6795 GCA_044352085.1 Schleiferiaceae bacterium | reverse complement strand
AGGTGTAGTCCGAATACAGGGCAGTCGCGTTGAAAAAAAGTTTGTCGTTTATGGCCCGGTTCCACCGCGTGGTAGCTGTCCAGTTGCCCCAGCCAAATTGAAACAAATCGTCTGCTCCAAACCGATCGCGGCCGTTGTAAAAGGAGGCATACACCCGGTCCTTTTTGCTCAGCTGCGCGTTGATTTTTCCGTTGAAGTCGTAGAAATACAAAATGGTCTGCGCCAATTCTGGATTGTTGAACAAAGGCAAAAACACGTCAAAATAGGAACGACGACCTGCCAACATGACACTCGCCTTGTCTTTGACCAAGGGTCCTTCCACCAAAAGTCGGCTGGACAGCAGCCCCACACCGCCGCTCGAAGCCCAACGCTGGTTGTTGCCCTCGCGTTGCCGCACGTCCAACACGCTGCTCAATCGACCGCCGTAAATGGAGGGCATACCGCCTTTGTACAGCTTGGCATCGCGCACGGCGTCGGCGTTGAAAATCGAGAAAAATCCAAACAAATGCGAGGAGTTGAAGACCGGCGCCTCGTCCAGCAGGATGAGGTTTTGGTCGGAATTGCCGCCGCGCACGTTAAAACCGTTGGCCCCTTCGCCCACGGAAGAAACCCCGGGAAGCAGGCGAATGGCCCGAATGACGTCTGCCTCACCCAGCAACTGCGGCAGTTTTTTCACTTCCTTGGCGCTGATCTGGGCAACCGATATCTCTGTGGTTTTCAAGGTGTTGACGCCGCGTTCTACGCCAACAGTGACTTCGTCCAAATCCACCACAGAGGGCTTTAGTTTGAAAACCAAGGAATTGCTTTTAGCCAAGGTGTATTTGCCGGACTGCTGGATGTAACCCAAGGAGGTAACCGTGATGGCAACCGGGCCTTGCACCGCCGTCAAAGAAAAGTACCCGTAGGTATTTGTCAGGACGCTGTACTTCTTGCCGCCGGCCTCAACGACTACGGCCGCATTGAAAAGCGATTCGCCGTTGCTGGCATCTTTGACGGTTCCACTGACCGTGGCCAGCGCGCCGTTACCGGCAGTTTGTGCGGGGCTTTGGCTCCAAAAGCCAAAAAGCAGCACTGTTAAAATTGTGTATTTCATACCTTGCCTCGTTTTTGTCAAGATTCGTGCCAAGGCACGGTTTTAGATACACGTTTCCCATGCCAAATGTTCTGTTGCGCCCTTTTATGCCAAAAAATCTGAAATACACCCTTCCCGCGCTCCTCTTTTTGGGCGTTGCCGTTGCCGCTTTTCAAACCTTCCAAACCAACCCCACCCGGGATGCCGCGGTGCTTAAATTGGTGACCGACGCCCTGGGGCAAGCCCACTACCAACCCAAGCCCATTGACGACCGGTTGAGCGAAATGGCTTTTGATACGTTCTTGGAAAGCATGGACGGGGACAAGCGCTTTTTCACCCAATCCGATGTCACCCGTTTGCAAGCAGACCGCCAGCGCTTGGACGACCAAGTCAAAGCCGGATCCACGGTGTTTTTTGATCAGGCCTATGCCTTGTTCACCCAACGGGTGGCCGAGGCCCAGGCGCGTTACCGACGCATCTTGGCACAACCCGTGCCCAACCAAGCCGGTGACGTGTACCAAACCGACCCCGAAAAGCGCACCTATCCCGCATCCGAAAAGGAAATGGAAGACCACTGGCGCCGGTACTTCGCCTTTCGCGTGACCGCACGCATGGTCGACCGCATGACCGATGCGGACTCCGGTGTAGCCGTGGTTCCGGGAACGGAAGCATTTGCCGCTGCCGAAGCCAGCGCGCGCAAGAAGGAATTGGAAATGCACGACGAATGGTTCAGCAACCTGGAAGACATGGACCGCTCCGAGTGGTTTGGCATCTACGTGAATGCCTTCACGTTGGCCTTTGATCCCCACACCGAGTACTTTGCCCCCCGCGCTAAAGAGAATTTCGAAATTGAAATGACCGGCCAGTTGGAGGGCATTGGTGCCCAGCTGCAGCAAAAAGGCGAGTACATCACTGTTTCCAGCATTGTAACCGGCAGCGCTTCTTGGCGCCAGGGCGAGTTGGAAGAAGGGGACAAGTTGCTCAAGGTGGCCCAGTCCTCGGAAGAACCTGTAGACGTCGTGGGCATGGGCATCAACAAAGTGGTTCGCTTGGTACGTGGGAAAAAAGGCACCGAAGTGCGCCTGACCGTCCGCAAGAAAGACGGATCGACCAAAGTAATTCCCATTGTGCGCGACGTTGTGGAGCTGGAAAGCACCTTTGCGCGTTCGGCACAACTGGGCGAAGACGGGACGACCGGGTACATCCGGTTGCCTAAGTTTTACGTGGACTTTTTCAACGAACGCAACCGGAATTGCGCCAACGACGTCCGGGCCGAAATCGAAATGCTCAAATCCATGGGCATGAAGCGGCTGATTTTTGACTTGCGCAACAACGGCGGAGGAAGTTTACCCGCCGCCGTAGATATTGCGGGTCTCTTTATTGACTTGGGCCCCGTGGTTCAGGTGAAAACCAGTGGAGGAAATGTGCGGGTCTATTCCGACAAAGCGTCCGACGTGGTGTGGGACGGCCCCCTCGTGGTATTGGTGAACGAGGGAACCGCCTCGGCCTCGGAAATTGTAGCCGCCGCCCTCCAAGATTACCGCCGTGCGCTCATTTTGGGTACCAAGAAAACATTTGGCAAGGGAACCGTACAAAACGTCATCGACCTGGACCAGGCCATGCGCGGAGGAAGCGACGACCTCCGTCCCCTCGGCGGTCTGAAGCTGACCATCCAGAAGTTTTACCGCATCACCGGACAGACCACGCAATTGCAGGGCGTGCTTTCCGACATTGTCCTTCCCCATGCGTACCAGGCCATCCCTTATGGAGAAGCCGAGGAGAAGGTTCCGTTGGCAGCCGATGCCATTGCGACGGCTTCCTTTACCGCAGTGAACAAGCCCGACGTTTTCAAGCGCGCCATCCAAAACAGCCAGGGCCGGGTCTCCAAGAGCGAGGGATTTGCCCGGATTAACACCTATGCCAATTGGCTCAAGACCGAGCGAGAAAAGACCGAGTGGCCCGTCGATTTTGTAGCCTACCGCGAAGCCGAAAAAGCGCGTTCCGCGCAAACCAAGCAGTTTGAGAAGCTGACGGAGTTGAAAGACAGCTTGGCTGTGCGTCCTTCCCCGGGCGGAGCAACAGAAATGGCGTCGGCCCCGGCCAAAAAGAAGGAGTGGTCGCAGTGGATGAAGTCGGTCAGCCGCGACATCTACGTGCGCGAGGCCCTCTACACTGTTTCGGACCTGGGCAAATAACCCGAGTCGATGGCCATGGAATCTCCCGGACCCAAACCGGCTTGGAAAAGGCTCCTGGCCCATCCCATGGGCAAAGGAGGTGCGGTCATCTTGGCTTTTGCCTTGTTTCTCGCTCTATTTGGGCCGTGGTTGGTGACGGATTCAACGCCTCATGCGAATGCCATGGACGTGGAGCATGCCGCCTTGCCCATGGGATCCGAAGCCGCGGGCCAATTGCATTGGCTGGGGACTGACCGCTACGGCCGTGACGTTTACAGCCGTTTGGTGCTGGGTACCCGGATTTCGTTGGGCGTCGGTACGGTGGCGTTGGCCTTGTCGTTGCTTATAGGGGTTCCCATTGGGGCCGTTGCGGGGTACTACGGGGGCTGGGTAGACCGCCTCCTCAATGGACTGATTCAAGTTTTCTGGAGCATTCCCACCTTTCTGATGGTGATTGCCTTGGGCTTTGCCTTGGGCAAGGGCATGGTCCAGGTTTTTGTAGCCGTCGGGTTGACCATGTGGGTGGAAGTCGCTCGTCTGGTTCGCGGCCAAATGATCCAAATTCGATCCATGGAGTACATCGATGCCGCAAAAGTTTTGGGGCTTCCCAGTTGGCGGATCATTTTGGTGCACGCCCTGCCGCAAACCGTGTCTGCTTTGGTGGTGCTGAGTGCGAGCCAGTTTGCCTCCGCTATTCTGCTGGAAAGCGGCCTGAGTTTTCTGGGGATAGGTGCCCAACCGCCCATTCCGACGTGGGGTGGGATGATCCGGGACCACTATCCGTATTTGCTCTCAGGGAGTGCTCACTTGGTCTTGATTCCAGGCAGTGCGTTGGCGCTGTTGGTCTTGGGATTTATGGCCTTGGGCACAGGGCTTCGGGATGCCTTGGACGTGCGCCGTGTAGAACGGTAAATCCTTCCGTTTCCGTGGGCTAAAGGCAAAGGTTAGGATACCGGTTTCGGCTTCCGGCCGGGATGAAAGTTATGAACAACCTTGCCCTACACCCCCCGAATTTGTACCTTCGGTGTTCTGCTTAGAAAAATCGTAAACACTTCAAAATCACATTTTCATGGAAGTAACTGGAACCATAAAGCGCATCCTCCCGGTTCAAAATGTATCCGCCACGTTTCGCAAGCGCGAGTTGGTGGTGTCAACGGACGAGCAATACCCACAAACCATTGCCATCGAGTTCACCCAAGACAAAGTAGACTTGTTGGATCGTGTGCGGGAGGGGGAAGCCGTTTCGGTGTCCATCAACATCCGTGGCCGCGAGTGGACCAGCCCCCAAGGAGATGTGCGTTATTTTGTTTCGCTTCAGGGCTGGCGCGTACAAGCGGGCCAAGCAGGGGCTCCTGCCGCTGCGCCAAGTGCAGCTTCGGCGGCAACGGCCATGGCAGCCGCTCCGGTTCCTCCAGCGCCTGCGGCTTCGGGCTTTGCTCCGGTTCCAGACGACGATCTTCCGTTCTAATTAGGCGTAGTGCGCCAGAAACAAGCGGGGGGCTGCCATTGGCAGCCCCCCGCTTGTTTTTGTCCCCTCCGAAGAGCGCTCGCGGCACCCCATTACTGGCAGGTGGATTCAACCTTTCCTGCCAGGTTGTCGGATTACGGTCGAGACAAGGGATCTTGCAGCAAAGCCTTCCAGGCCTTGTGAATTTTCCCTTTTTCGAGCAATTCGTGGGCGTACTGGTGAAGGGCAATGCGTCGCTCCAAACCGTTGTCTGAGCTGTGTTCGATTTCGTCGATGCGGCGGTGGGTGGCGAATTCCGCCACTTCGGCAGAGGTGGGCAACTCGGTCACATTGCCCAAACGGCCCAAGTCGTTCCCGGTGAGAATTAAGCTGTCTCGCAAGGCTTTGGGCAACGCGTCCACGCCAATTCCGAGAGTGGAAATGGGCTTTTCAACCGCAAACAAGGCCTCGCCGGAGGCCCGTGCGTACCAGTCCGCGCCCAGTCGGGCTACCAGGTCCATGCGGAAAGGGTCCGGCTCCATGGATTCGTTCAGCATTTTGGGGTCGATGTGGATTTTGACCACCTCGCAAATGACCAAATTGCCTGCGCCGCCCTCGTCGCCCAAGGCCACTACGTCTTTCACCCGGCATTCCAGCGCCGCGGGAGCTTCCTTCACCCGGAACGGGGCCACGGTGTCCGACGGCACCATGGTGAAGCCTGCTTTCACAAATTCGTTGGTTCCGGTCGGGTATTCCGACGACGCCAGGCTGGTTTGCTCCACCATGCCGTAAGACACGGCGTGAATCACCACTTCGGGCACCTCCAACACGTTGTTGAGGGTGTCTTTGGTCGTGTTGTTGCGCACCCGTCGGGCAGGAGAAAAAATTACGATCGGGGGATTGCTGCTGAAAATATTGAAAAAACTAAAGGGGCTGAGGTTGGGTTCCCCGTTTCGGTTGACGGTGGAAGCCAGAGCGATGGGTCGGGGGGCGACGATTCCCTGCAGCAGGCGCTGAGTCTGCATGGGGGACATTTCTTTGGGGTCGAAGGTCTGCATGGTGCGAAAGTAGAACAATGGAACGGAATTTGAAGTAAGCAGGGTCACACCTTAAATCGTTTTGGTTATGTCTTTATTTCTCTGGAGCTCCCGCATTCCGGCGGTCAAAGGATCGGCCGTGGCGGCCCTGTTGGTACTGACCACCTCTGCCTTCGCCCAAACCGGAGCCCTTTCCAAATTGGGCCAAGCAGCGACGGCGCTGGCTCCGGTCTCGCGCAGCACCTCGGAGCAAGTGCTCCCCAAGGAGGACGTAGCCCAAGGCCTGCAGGAGGCATTGGTAAATGGGGCGAGCGAGGCCGTCGGCCTGTTGGGCAAGACGTCGGGCTTTGCCAACAGCCCCCTTTACCGCATTCCCTTGCCACCGGAGGCCGAACGGTTGCGTACAAAGATTGATGCGAATCCCGTGTTGAAAGCGGCTGTGGGGCCGCAATTGGAAGCTACCGTGGCCCGCATGAACGAGGGGGCAGAAAAAGCCGTGGCCAAAGCCCTGCCCATTTTCAAGCGCGCCATTCTCTCCATGACTTTTGCCGATGCCTACGGCATTTTGCGCGGCGGAAACCGGGCCGCAACCGACTACTTGATTCGGACCACGGGACCGACCCTTCGGGCTGCCTTCAAGCCGGAAGTAGATGCAGCCTTGCAGGAAGCCCGGGTGGCCGATTACTGGACTCCGGCCGCAACGCGCCTGAACAAGAGCAAAGTCCTCTTGGGCATGAAGGAGGAATTGCCCGCGGACCTGACCGAATACGTATTGGACAAAGCCATGGATGCCCTCTTTGCGGAAGTCGCCTTGCAAGAAGAAAAAATCCGCACCCAACCCGCTGCCCAAACCAGTGCCGTTTTGCAAAAGGTCTTTGGCTCGTTGCTACCTGGGAAGTAAGTCCGTTCATCCATTCCAAGATAGCCGCCCAGGGGACCGCCTTTTTTTGTAGATTCGTACCATAACCTAGTAGAAGAAACATGAAAAATGCCTTTTTGGGGGCTGCAGCCCTTGCGCTTGTGGTAGCCGGCCTGTCCTCGTGCGGAGACAATGCAGAGTGCAGC
>JBILEM010000074.1:0-6839 GCA_044352085.1 Schleiferiaceae bacterium | reverse complement strand
AAACCAAAAAGTGGACGAGGCCCAGCGGGCAGTAGAGCGACACGCCAAGCGAATGCGGAACCGCTCGTTGTTCTACACCGCTGACCAAGCATTTGTAGCCAAAAAAGGAGGGCGCACTGCGGATTACCAATCGGCCCTGCAAGCCGCCGTCACAGGCGCTGTTACCCAGCCCGGAAACGCCTCCCCCCTCTCCGACCGCTTCAAATCCTATGGGCTCTATGCCGAAGCCGTTCGGGTCTTGGAAGCTGCCGAACAAGGCGTCCCAGGCTTGCGATTTACCTACCAAAAAGTACTCCTTTGGGCGGATTTGGGAGACCTGCCCCGGGTGTACCAAGGCTACGTCCAATTGCTGGATGAAAATCCGGGCTTTGGCGCCACCCTGCAACTGTTTTTGTCCAATTCCCAAGACGACGAGGGCCATATTCCTCAATCCTCTGTCCTATACGACGCACTGATTGGACGTTTGCAACAAGGCAGTTCCCGTCCGCACGAGAATTTGCTGGTGTGGTGCTACACCCAGGAACGCTTGTTTTCGGATGCCTTGGTGCAGTGGATGGCGCTGGACCGACGGTCCGGGGGAGACCCAACCCACCGGTTGGCCATTCTTCAGTTGGGGCAAGCAGCAGAACATGCAGGGATGGATGCCGACGCCGAGGCGTGTTTTCAGTATTTGGTTTCGATTGGCCGGGACGGGCCCTTTGCCCGAGAAGCGCACGAAGCCCTCTGGCAGCTGCAGGGCCGGCTTCCAGAACGGTTTGCTTCCTTGCGCCATTCATTGAAGGCCGGACTTGCTCCAGGGGCTGCCACCTGGCCCGTAGCCTGGCAGCCCGCTGCCCGGTTGGCTCTGGCCCGGGTGTGGGTGGCCGGTTGGAACCGCGTGGACTCCGCGGCCCAATTGCTAGCGGGCATTCCGAACCAACTGCCCGACCAAGAACCCTTGCGGGGCGAAATGATGCTCTTCTTAGGAGACTTGGACCTGTTGAGCGCCCGTCCGTTTGACGCGTTGCTTCGCTATGCCGAAGTGGCCCAGGACTTTGGAGGCAATCCCCTGGGGGACGAGGCCGCTTACCGCAAGGCGCGGGTTTCCTACCTCACCGGAGACCTGGCATGGGCCAAATCCCAGTGGGAGGTACTTAAAACGAGTACCTCCAAGAAAATTGCCAACGACGCGCTCGCCCGAACCCAACTCTTGGACGAGGTCTTGGCCGAAGACAGCACCGGATGGGGCATTCGTCCCTACGCACGTGCAGAGCTGTTGATGGCCCAGCAAAGCACCGCAGCCGCTGGAACGGTTTTGGACTCGCTGCTGGGTGTCCTTCCGGCCGAGCATCCCCTTCGTCCCCATGTGCTCTTGGCCTGGGCGCGGTGGAACCGGGATCGGTCGTTTGGCGCTGCGGCCGAGGCCGCTTACGAACAATTAACGCAAGGCACCCAGCGCAGTGCATTGGCAGACGATGCTATGTGGGAGTGGGCCCAAATCTTGGAAGCCAAAAACGACGCCCTCAGCACGGAAGCCGCGCGCGCCCTGTACCTGCAGCTGATGGAAACCTACCCGGACTCCTACTGGTCCGAATTGGCACGGCAGCGGTACCGACCCGGTGCCGGAAAAGCCAAACCGAAAACCCCTTAAATACCGAGCGCATGTACCTCTACAACGTCACCGTGAACATCGACGATTCCGCCCATGCCGATTGGAAGACCTGGATGCTGGAAACCCACATTCCCGAAGTGTTGGCCACGGGTCAATTCGTGGACTGCCGGTTCACGCGGGTGCTGGTGGAGGAAGAGTCCGGCACGACGTATTCCATTCAGTACCGGTTTGAGGCCTTGGAGGATTTTCAGCTCTACCAAGAATTGTATGCTCCGGCACTGCGCCAACAGAGCGACGCAAAGTTTGGCAGCCAGCAGGTAGCTTTTCGGACACTCCTGGAAATTCAGCACGAATTCCGGGCCGAACGCCTGGAATAGGAAGGCCGTTTAAAGGCGGCGGCTGATGCTCAGGCCGTCGCGCAGCGGAAGCAGGTGGTGCACCACCCGGGGGTCTTGGTGGGTGTGCGCCACGTAGGCCCGGAGTCCCTCGGTCTCCGAATCGGTCTCGGCGGGGTCGGCTACTTTGCCGCTCCAGAGGACGTTGTCTGCGATGACCAACCCTCCGGGACGGACGCGGTCGATGACGGCGTCAAAATAAGCGCGGTAGTTTTCTTTGTCTGCGTCAATAAAGACAAGGTCCCAGGGGCCGGCTGCCCAGGCTTCGGTTTGGAGCAGGTCCAAGGCCGCCCCGATGTGCAGGTGAAGGGAGTGCCCTTTGCCCGACGCCTGAAAATACCCGCGCACACGGGTTTCCAGCTCCTCGTTGATGTCTACCGTATGCAACTCCCCGTCGGGTTCCATTCCCTCGGCCAAGCAAAGCGCGCTGTACCCGGTATAGGTGCCGATTTCCAAAATCCGTTTGGGGCGCATCAGGTGGCTAAGAAGGCTGAGAAAACGGCCTTGTTGGTGCCCACTCAACATGCGCGGCATCAGCACTTCTTGCCACGTTTCCCGCTCGATGCGGTCCAGCAATTCGCCGGAGGGCTCGGTCCAGCTTCCGGCGTAGCGATCAATGGCTTCGGGGAGAAATTCCATGGGGTTAGGGGCAATTAAGGGTGCGTAACGCGGGTTTAGGTGTCCGAATCGACGGGGGCGTACAGCAGGGTAGTAAGGGCAGACGGGTCGTACCATTCGTTGGCCAAATCGCGCACCTGGTCTGCAGTGACTTGGTCCACTTTGGCGCGAATTTCGTCGAAGGTTTCCATTCGGTCAAAGACCAGAAAGGACCGACCCAAAGCCGTCATCCAGGCACTCGGGCTTTCTTGGGCCAGGGCCATTTGCCCCAGGAGTTGCTGTTTGGCTTTGGCCAGTTGAACAACGCCCAAGGGAACCTCGCGGAGGGTACGCAGCTCCTTGTGAATCAATCGAATGGCCCGATCCACGGTGTCGGTATCCGTACCGACGTACATTCCTTGGACGCCGGTGTCGGAATAGGCGGTGAAAAAGCTCTCAATCTGGTAGGCGATGCCGTGGCGTTCGCGGATGTTGAGGTTGAGCCGGCTGCTCATGGCAGGGCCGCCCAATAAGTTGTTGAGTAGAACCCCGGTGGTCAATTGGGGGCTGTGGACAGAAAGGGCACGGCTTCCCAATACGGCGTGGCACTGGTGCGTATCGCGGCCGGTGCGCTGCACCGGCTGGTAGGCCGGGGCCGCTCCACGGGGCGGAACAGGACCCGTCCGCAAGGACGAAACGTCAGCGGTGAGGCGGTGCAGCAATTTTTCAAAGCGTTTGGTAGAAATGCCGCCCACCGAGGAAAGCACCATGTTGGCGGGCACGTAGTGGGTATTCACAAAACGCAGGACCTGTTCCCGGGTAAACGTTTGCAGGGATTCCTTGGTGCCCAGGATGTTGTGGCCCAAGGCATGGCCTGCAAAGAGCAGCTCCTCAAATTCGTCGAAAATCAATTCCGACGGAGCATCCAGGTAGGCGTCGATTTCGTCGGCAATGACCTCCTGTTCTTTGCGCAGTTCTTTTTCTGGAAAAATGGACCGGAAGGCGATGTCTAACAGCACATCCAAGGCCGCTGGGTAATTGTCTGCCAGAAAGCTGGCGTATACGGTGGTGTCTTCCTTTCCGGTGTAGGCATTAAGCTCCCCTCCTGCGTCCTCGATCTTAGACAGCAGGTGAAAAGGTTTGCGACGGACGGTGCCTTTGAAGAGCAGGTGCTCAATGAAATGGGCCAAACCGGGCTCGTGGGGGCCTTCGTCCCGGGTGCCCGCGCGGACAATCAGGGCGATGTGGCCTGTGGGTGCAGAGGACTCTTGGTGAACCCAGCGCAACCCGCACGGGAGAACCCCAGAAACCCAAGGATTTGCGGTCATTTCGGCTGCAACCATTGGTGGAGCCAACCAAAAAACTCGGTGTTCCAGACCATCGCATTTTGGGGTTTGAGCACCCAGTGCCCTTCCGTGGGGAAGTACACAAAACGGCTGGGCACATTGCGCAGTTGGGCAGCCTGGTAGGCCATCATCCCCTGGCTTTCGGGCACGCGGAAGTCTTTGCCGCCGTGGATGACCAACAAGGGAGCCGTCCAGCGGTCTACGTAGTTGCTGGGGTTGTGGAGGTCGTAACTGACGGAAGGAGCAGGCGCCCAGTAGGGGCCGCCGATGTCGTGGTTGGCAAAAAACATTTCCTCCGTAGTGAGGTACATGCTCTTGAGGTCGAACACGCCGCAGTGGCTGATCAGGGCTTTGAACCGGTTTTCGTGGATGCCAGCAAGCATGTAAACCGAGTAGCCGCCGTAGCTGGCTCCAACCGCTCCCAAGGCCTCTTTATTGACGTAAGGCTCCGCTGCCACCGCATCGGTCGCAGACAAGTAATCCTTCATGGCTTGACCGCCCCAATCGCCGGAAATGGCTTCGTTCCATTCTTTCCCGAAGCCGGGTACTCCGCGCCGGTTGGGCGCTACCACCACGTACCCGTTGGCCGCCATCAGTTGGAAATTCCAGCGAAACGAATAGAACTGGGAAACGGCACTTTGGGGACCGCCTTGGCAGTACAGCAAGGCCGGGTAGCGCTTATTTTCGTCGAAATTCGGGGGCAAAATCACCCACGTCAGCATTTTTTTGCCGTCGGTGGTGGGGATCCAGCGGGCCTCCACCTTGCTCAGAGCCACGTTGGCGTACAAGGCGTCGTTCACATGGGTCAGGGGCTTTGCAGCTTCCCCGCCCCCAAACGGCACCAGGAACAACTCGTTGGCGTGGTTGATGTCTTGCCGCTCCGCTACCACGGTGGTGCCTCCCGCGCAGAAGGCGCCGTAGTTGTAGTAGCCGGAGGTCAATGGGGTTTCCTTCTTCACTGTTGGGATGCCGCCCGCGGGACGGGGAACAAAATCGATACGGGCCAAGTGCTGGGTGGCCTGGTTGGCAAACTGATAGATCAAGGTATTGGCATTGAGCCACTTGTACGACTCGATATACTCCTCGTCCAACAAACGAACAGCGTTGCGGCCTGCGCCGGGACCGGAACGAAGCGCCACGGCCCACAGCTGGTTGACGTCGGACTCGTAGCCGTCCGTGGGCATGGACAAATAGGTAAGCACACTGCCGTCGGGGGAAAAGGCGGGCTGGCTTTCGTAACCCGGCTGCCCCGGCAGCTCCACGGTGGATCCCGATTCCCGGTCGTACAAATAAATCTGGCTGTTGGTGCTCAGGGCAAACTCTTTGCCGGTTTGGCGTTTGCAGACGTAGGCCAAATAGCGGCCGTCCGGGCTGATGGCGTAGGCGTCGGATCCGCCCATGGGGGGCACCGGAGACGAATAGGCCAGGCCGTCCAGCAAGTCGGTAAAAGCAGAAGCCGGGCTGGAGGCGTTGAGATCAACCAAAGTCCAGGCCGGGTGTTCGTAGGAATTATCCGTCCAATGGTCCCAGTGGCGGTACATAAGATCGTCGTAGACTTTGTAATCGGCTTTTGGAAATTGGCTGTGCTTCTCCGTGGGTGCGGTACCCAGCTTTTGCACCACCGTAAACAGGGCCAACAAGCGTCCGTCCTTCAGCTCTTGCACCTTGAGGTTGGAAATACCCTCGGGGAACTGGGTGTGCTGCTTGGCGTCGGTTCCATTGACGGCCACGCTCCACAGCTGGCCTTGGTAGAGGTACCCCACCCGGCTCCCACCGCGCAAGAAGAAGGCATCGGACTCCGCTCCGGGGGTCTCCACCAGCACCCCGGCGTTCCCGGTTTTGATGTCTACGGTGTAGAGGTTGCGCTCCCCTTTGTTGGCATCGACGTCGTACCGGGTGACGGCGTAAACGGCGCGGCTTCCGTCGGGACTAACGGCCTCCAAGGCAACGCGGCCCAGCTTCCAAAGCAGTTCCACGGTCATGGGCTTTTTTTCGTCCGCCGCAGCGGATTTTTCCGAAGGGGCTTCTTGGGCCGAGAGCCCGGCGACAGCGGTGGCCCAGAGGGCGATAGCGTAGAGGGATTTCATCGCAAATACTGTTTTTGGTAATACTGTTGGTAGTCGCCGCTGGTCACGTTGGCCAGCCATTTAGGGTTGGCCAGGTACCAGTCAATGGTGCGGGCGAGGCCTTCTTCAAAGGTGACGGAGGGCTTCCACCCCAGCTCGCGTTCGATTTTGGTGGCGTCGATGGCGTAGCGTTTGTCGTGCCCGGGGCGGTCTTTCACAAAGGCGATGAGGGCGGCACTGGTTCCGTCCGGGCGGTCCAACTTGCGGTCCATCAGGCCGCAGAGCAGGTGCACCAGGTCCAAGTTGGTCCACTCGTTCCATCCGCCGATGCAGTAGGTTTCCCCGTCTTTTCCGCTGCGGTACACCCGTTCGATGGCCGCGGCGTGGTCTTCCACAAACAACCAATCCCGGGTGTACTGGCCGTCCCCGTAAATCGGCAACGGCTTGTTTTCCAGGATGTTGTGAATCATCAAGGGGATCAACTTCTCGGGGAAATGATGGGAGCCGTAGTTGTTGGAGCAGTTGGAGAGCACCACAGGCAGGCCGTAGGTCTCGCGGTACGCCCGCACAAAATGGTCCGACGCGGCCTTGCTGGCGCTGTAAGGGCTATTGGGGTTGTAAGGCGTGGTCTCGGAGAACAGGCCCTCGGCCCCCAGGGCGCCAAACACTTCGTCGGTGCTGATGTGGTAGAAGCGCTTTCCTTCAAATCCCGACGGCTTCCACGCCGCGACGGCGGCATGCAACAAGATTACCGTGCCCATCACGTTGGTGCGCACGAAGGCCAGCGGATCCGAAATGGACCGGTCTACGTGGCTTTCTGCGGCCAGGTGGATCACGCCGTCCG
>JBILEM010000073.1:0-6857 GCA_044352085.1 Schleiferiaceae bacterium | reverse complement strand
GCCCTTGTCGAATTTGAGTTGAACCGGTTGATCGGCAATGGGGTTAAAAAGAAAGAAGGATTGGCCTTCGGGAAGTTCCCGACCGTAGTGCGGATTAAATTGAAAGTACTGCGCGCCCGTCAGCGCCCAAAACAAGTGGACTTGCATAGAGGGCAAGGCCAACTCCACCGTTCCGGCCGATGCGTCGGCCGGAAAAAGACCCAGGGTAATCCCATCGTCGATTGCGGTTATCAGGGCTTTCCGTTTTCCGGTATTTTTGGGAACAAGCATGCGGCAAAAATACACGCAAATGCAATTAATAGCTCCCTTTTTATTCAGGCATAGAATTTCCGTATTGGGGTATTCGCCCTTTATCTTTTGGGGTATTTTAGCGGTGTGAAAAATCCACTTGTACTGCTCAATACCTACAAAACGGTATACAAAACCCAGGGTTGGTCGGGATTGGTGAAAACCATGGGCCGCCCGGCTGCCGTCCTCCTTTTTCTGTTCTTTTTAGGCAAGGGTTTGGTTTGGCTGGCCGTGTTGTACGGGGGCCTGAAATGGTTCAGTTAGTATTCCGGGGCATCGAAGGAGAAGCCAAGAAGTCCGGGTAATCGTCCTCCATCAAACGTCTTACCCGGATCAAACCCAGGGCGCGACGGGGGTCCTTTTGGGCCTTTACTGCACCCACGGCATAGGTGCCTAAGTCGACGGTTTCTCCTGTCAGGATGAACAAAATCGGGGTGAAGCTATCGTACGGATTTACAATATTGGATACGCTTGCGGCAACTAGACCCCCAACCGAACCCCAACTTTGGAAAGCATAACGCTCCCGCAAGGGCAATTTCCGGAAGGGAACGCTCCCTTTCTTTCGGATAAAGGTGCGCTGATAGAAATAAAAGGCAGTGCAAGATAACACGTCGCCTTCTGCGTCTCGGGCGACCAAGTACAGGGGGTTCTCGGATTTGAAGAATTTGAGTTTCCCATTTTCCCACCGGTGGGCAATCGTGTCCCCTCCTGCGTTGTGCAAGGTGGTGGTAGCGTTGCCGCTGGCCACGCGGTTGGGCACATCTTCCGAAAAGGCCAACGGTGCCCGCTTTCCAGGTAAGACCGTCTGTTCGGCTTTCCAAAACAAATTGCCACAACTGGTGGTGAGTACGGATAGGGAAACGAAAGCGACGAGCGCAATCAAACGGGGAAGACGGGTGTTTTTCATACCTTTGCAGACTTCATTTCGGGCCAATAGCTCAGCGGTTAGAGCAGGGGACTCATAATCCCTTGGTCGGGGGTTCAAATCCCTCTTGGCCCACTTTATTCCAACACCCCAGCGGGAAGCCGTTTGGGGTGTTTTTGTTTGACAATCATATTTTAAGAATTCAAAAGCAACCATTTCGTCCATTTTTATGGGAAGGATGAAGGTAGGCATTATTCCAATCCCCGGTCCATTATGCGTTCGTTGAATCGATTCGTCTTCATTTCCCGAGAATCTAAAGCTATCTGCTTGTTTGTTTAGAATTTTCGGAGCGAAAACAATGCCAGCAGGGTCAATGAAAAAACCCCTGTGCGTTCATGCCGAACGCACAGGGGTTAACAAAGCAATGGTGTGAACTCTATTTCGGCTCAAACACCAACACCACCCGTCGGTTGCGTTGGTGGGAAGATTCTTTGCATCGAACACCGTCGGGGCAAGGCGATTGGAGGTCCCATTCCGAGCGGGAAGTTTCGGTGGACGATACGGGTCCGGCCAATTGCGACAAATAGGCGGCCGTGCTTTTGGCCCGGCGCAGTCCCAGTTGGAGGTTGTAACCGTTTGACCCGCGGGAGTCGCAGTGACCAATCAAGTCGAACGTGCCTTGGGCACCGTTTAACTCGGCCAGAAAAGCCTGAATGCGCTTAGCTTCTCCGGGTCGGATGACCGCTTGGTTGAAGTCGAAGTAAATTTCCAGTTTTCGGCTTCGGCCGGCCGGTCCCGCAATTTTTTACACTATGGCGTCGAAAGCGGTTTGCTTTACGCTCGTTAAAATCCCATCTGCCTCCGTTGCATTGTCTCCCCCGGCTACCAGCACGCGGTACATGCGCCCGTCGTATTGAACCGAAATCCGTTTGGCGAGCTTTGGATTTTGGGCCAGCGCTTCTGCACGGGCTTGGGCAAAGTCTGCATCGCTGAAGAGTCCCGCAGCAATCCAGAATGCGCTTTGTTTTTCGTTGGTGCCAACCCCTACCTTTGCGCCCATGAGATTTGACGACTTTGACCTGAACGACACCTTATTGGACGCGGTGTACTACATGAACTACACCGAAGCCACCGAGATCCAGGCCAAAGCCATTCCGCTCATCTTGGAAGGCAACGACCTCATCGGATGCGCCCAAACCGGTACCGGCAAAACCGCTGCCTTCCTGCTGCCCCTGCTGAACCGCCTCACCGAACTGGACACCCCCGGCGTCAAGGCCTTGGTCCTTTGCCCCACGCGGGAGCTGGCCATCCAAATTGCCCAGCAGGCCGAAGGGTTGGCCTTCTTCACCCAGTCCGCGGTCAAAGCCGTGTACGGTGGAGGCGACGGTGTGGCCTGGGACCAGGAAAAAGCCGCCCTCTCCGGAAAAGCCGACCTCATCATCGCCACCCCCGGCCGCTTGATGGCCCACATGGAACAAGGGAACGCCAAGTTCGACAACGTCGACTTTCTGGTGCTCGACGAGGCCGACCGCATGCTGGACATCGGCTTCTACGACGACATCCTGAAAATCATCGACAAGCTTCCCAAAAACCGCCAGAGCCTTATGTTCAGCGCCACCATGGCCCCGCGCATCCGGCAACTGGCCCACCAGATCCTCCACGAACCGCAAGAGGTCAGCGTCGCCATTGCCAAGCCCGCCGAAGGCGTCACCCAAAAGATCTACCTGGCCTACGAAGAGCAGAAAGTCGCCCTTGCCCGCCACCTCCTGTCCGACAAAGACGAGTACAAGCAAATCATCGTGTTCTGCTCCACCAAAAAGAAAGTGGAACAGCTCTACCGCAAACTGCGCGACCGCCAATTCGCCTGCGCCCCCATTTCGTCGGACTACACCCAAGAAGAACGCGAGCAAGCCCTGTCGGACTTCAAAAACGGCCGCACCCGGATTTTGGTGGCCACCGACGTCATGAGCCGCGGCATCGACGTCAAAGGCATTGACCTGGTCATGAATTTCGACGTCCCCAACGACGCCGAGGACTACGTCCACCGCATTGGTCGTACCGCACGCGCCAAAACCACCGGCATGGCCATCACCTTGGTGAGTCCGGACGACATGTTTAAGTTCAGCAAAATCGAACGGTTGATTGATCGGGATTTTGAGAAATTACCGCCGCCCACGGAATTGGGCGAGGGTCCCGTGTGGGAGGCTCGTTCCAAGGGTTCCGGCCGCCCCGGTGGCGGACGTCCGGGCGGCAACGGCGGCCCAGCTGGACGCGGCGGATCCGGTTCGTCCTTCAAAAAGAAGAAATTTGGCAAGCCCAAAGGCCCGCGCCCGCAGGGCGGCGGCGGAGCAACGGCCTGATCGCTTAGCAACCACGGCCTGATCCCCCAACAACCTTTCTCGTAAACCCGAGCACCGGAGCGTAAATGCCCTCTGTGCACGACGCATTCCGGATTCAAGATAACCTTGAATTTAGTTACCTTTCGGTGAATAAATCCCTGCTTCGTGGCTAATTTCCCCGCCTCCCTTTGGGCTCGTTTGAACCCCGTCAACCTTTTGCGCCAAGCTCAAGGCGTCGTGAAAACCTTTCCGGGAACGGTGGGGGTGGCCGTCCTTTTGGCGCTGCACCTCACCGGCATGATTTACGAGTGGGAGTGGCTCCAGTCCTTTTGGGCCAAGCCGGAGTTGGACGAGAACACGGAGGCTTGGTTGGGCGAGGCCGCACGTTGGAGCCTCTACCTGGCGTTGGGACTGCCGCTCTACGTAGCCGCTGAGTTCGGCGCCAAACGTTTGCCCTGGGGCAAACTCAACCGCAGCGCGGCGCACGAAATCGCCTTGGGCATCCACGCCGCACTCGTCATCGTGGCCCCCGGTCGGGACGAAATCTTCACCGGCGCCTTCCTTTTTTGGTTCTTCCCAACGGTCCTCTTCACCCACTTGCTGGTGGCTCTGGTGCCGTTTGTCTTCCGCAAAGACCGCCCGCAGGCCTTTTGGTTCACCAACCAGGCCCTCTTTTTGGGTTTTGCCCAAAGTGCGGTCTTCTCCTTCATTCTCTACGCCGGTATTTCGGGCATTTTGGGCGCCTTGAATGCTCTGTTCGACATCTCCTTGGACGAAAAGGTGTTTTTGACTGTCTTGGCGTGGGTGGCGATCCCCGTTCAAACCTTCATCTTCCTTGCAAACGCTCCGGACCCCTACCAGTCGGAGGAAAGCTGGCCGGAGCCGCCGCGCGTCTTGTGGAATTTGCTGCGCTTCATCGTGTGGCCGCTGATGGCCATTTACGCCGCCATTCTGCTGGCCTACGGCGTTAAAATTGTTTTGGAAGGCACCCTGCCGCGCGGTGTGGTTACCGGCTTGGTGGGCGCCTTCGGCAGCGTTGGGTATTTGGTGGTTTCCCTCTCGCGGGCCTACCAACCCGCGCGCTCGTGGTCCACGTGGTTCCAGCGCATTTTGGCGGTCCTGTTGATACTTCTGTGGGTTGCTTTGGGCCAGCGCATTGCGGACTACGGTTTTACCGAACTGCGCGTTCTGGGCTTTTACCTCGGTCTCTTCCTTACCGTGGTGACGGTCTATTTTCTGGTGCGCCCCAACGCCGGCATCCGTGTGGTACCGGCATTTTTGGCCCTGCTGGCCCTGTCCATTACCGTGGGTCCGTTCAAGGCCTCGTCGTGGGCGTTCCGTTCCCAGTACGCACGTTTTGAGCGCATTGCCACTGCCAACGGCTTCGTGAAAAACGGGAAGATTGTTTCGGCGCCCCAAGAAGCAGATACTTCCGCCGTGAATGAGTTCCTGGAAACGGCCTACTACTTGGCGCAGTACCACACCCCGGCCTTGGAAGGCACCCCGTTGGAAGTGATCGACGTGCAAGACCGGGGAGTGCGGGAGTGGTTTGCGCGGTCGGAGATGGTAACGGCATTGGAAGAGCTTGGTTACGAGCAAATCAGCACGACAACCGGGGAGGTGGAAATTGACCCGCAGCAGTTCCAATGGGAATCCCAGCAAACGGCCTTGGATGTAACCCCTTACATCCGTGTGCAGCACTACGAGGCGTTCAACCTTTGGGAAGAGAACCGCGCTTTCAAAGAGACCGGGGCCTTGTGGCGGACGGATTTCGCAACGACAGGCCCCAAGGGGAACCAAATTGTCAGCGTTCAATTCCCGGTGCCGGATTGGATGAAGCGTAAAGGGTGGAAATTGACCCGCAGCTTCAAAGAGCGCACCGGCAAGGAGCCCGTTGTTTTGCCCACCTCGCGTCCGGACGTGTTTTTTGTTTTAACCAACATCAAAGTATCCTGCGCAAGCACCCAACCGGACGCCAACGCGCCCATTGAATTGGACCGATTGGAAGGGTACTTGGTTCAAATGAAGAAATAATCCCAGAGGCGCAATACCCCTCTGGGACCAGCGCGCTTGAAACAGGGGCGGAAATACTCCCGATTGGGGTATTTCCGCCTTTTTTTGGTCGGTAATTTTGCCCCATGAAAATAACCTTTTACGGGTATTGGCGCCTGGCACTCGGACTGCTCTCCTTGGCGCTTACGACATCGCTCTTCGCACAGAACGCCCCACAGGGCCATATTGAGGGCTATGTTCTGGATGCCGTAACCGGCAAGCCCCTTGCAAAAGCAGAGGTATCCATCCTTCCGGGGACCGCCACCGCCCAAACCGACAAATCCGGTTATTTTCATGTTTTGGGACTGGCACCCGGCGCCTACAACATTCGGGTAGAGGCGGTCGACCACCGCACCACCTTGCTGTTTGACCTGGCTGTCACCCAGCACAAGCCGGCCGTCGTCCGGATTTCCATGACCCCCGAAAAATCCGTGGTCATGGAGGAAGCCCAGGTGGTGTCCGACGCCTTCATCCGCACCACCGAATCGCCGCTGTGCGTGAAGAACATGGGTTGGGCAGAAATGGCCCACATGCCCGGGGTCAACTTGGACATCACCAAGGCCTTGCAAGCCTACCCCGGAATCTTGCCAAAGAGCTCGTTCGGCTACAGCCTTTCCATGCGGGGCGGGGCCAGCAGCGAGAATCTCTACACCTTGGACGGCATCGAAATCCCAACGCTGAATCACTTTTCCATTCAGGGAGCCAGCGGCGGCCCCAACGCATTGATCAACATGGATTTCGTCAAGGGAGTGGACGTTTATACAGGAGCCTTCCCGGCCGCCCGCGGCAATGCCCTGAGCGGCGTTATTGAGCTCCACCAAAAAGAAGCCCGCACGGACCGGTGGGGCGCCCGCGTCACCCTTATGCCCACCGACTACGGCGCAACCGTGGAGGGACCCCTGAGCAAGAAAGCCAGCATGATGTTTTCCGTGCGCAATTCCCTCACCCAGCACTATTTCAAACTCTTTAATATCCCCATTCTACCCACCTACCAAGACGCCCAGTTCCGCATCCGCATCCAGACCGGCGTACGGTCGGAGCTCATTCTGACGGGAGTAGGAGGAAACGACAAGTACCGACTCTTCACCAACGGCCGGGGGTCCGACGCCCTGCTTTACAACATCGGCTACATTCCCCAAGGCGAACAGCAGGTGGGCGCGGTAGGGGCCGTCTACAAAAAGTACCTGGACAACGGCCACTGGACCTACGTGGCCAGCGCCGATGGCTTCATCAACAACGCGGACAAGTTCCTGAACAACACCAACGCAGAGGCAGACCGCACCCTGCGGTACCGATCCATGGAGCGGGCCCAG
>JBILEM010000072.1:0-6881 GCA_044352085.1 Schleiferiaceae bacterium | reverse complement strand
TTGGAAGGTAGCAGCTCGGAAAGCGGCCTCCATTTCCAAAAGGACCAGCCGTTTGGCCATCCCCGGAGAGTACACCAACCCTTCCAGGGTATAGACCACCCCGGCGGCGGAATCGGCCACGGTGTAAGACAGAAACGGACCCCCCATAAAATCCCCGTGGGTACGCCACAGGCCGCGGGTTTCAACGGCAGGCAGCCCGCCAAGGACCACCCGTTCGGACACCGTGGGCATGCGTTTTTCTGTGGCCATGTAGGACCCGGCCACTCCTCCTTCGAAGTGCTTTTTCAGCAAGCTGTCTCTCCGCGCCAACCCGCGCTCGGCCCAATCCGGGCTCCACGGAGAACGCGCAAACAGCATAAAATGCGTGGACTTTTTCCCGTCCATCCGGAGAATTGCCAGGCTGTCTTTTTCCAAGGTGACGCCGAAACCGGATGGAATCAAAAGGGATGCAATCCCCACCTGCGCAACCGGCTTCGGCAAGGCCTGGGCCGTTTCGGCCAACCGACCGAGCAAGGCCTTGCGGTCGTGGGCGGCAAAGATCTTTTCCAGACGCCCAGCCTCGCGCTGCAAAAGCGCCGGAAAGTCTTGGCTGCGCGCCGCCACCACCGTCACAATTTGCTGCGGGCGGGCCCATTGGTTCACGGACGTGTACACCCCCACGGAGTCGGGGTTGATCACCAACAGAAGCAACGACTTGCTGCGTTGTACCAAAGGCTTGAAAGCGGCAAAGGGAATGCGGGTCAATTTGAATTTGGGCTCGGACTGGGGCAGGCCATCTGCGGCCCCACCCAGGGACTCCGCTAAGGCCACCCCGGCGCCTCCAAACCACACCGAGTCGTCCGCAACAATCAAAAGTTCCGACGGCGAACCGTTGCTTTCGGGCAGGATGCGTTCGGTGGTGCCGGATTCCGAGCACCCGGTGGACCAGAACCCAACCAAAGCCAAAACCCCCCAGAAAATTCCCTTGGGCATCATTTTTTGATTTTTAAACGTTGACCGATGTCGATGCGCTCGCCCCGCAATCCATTCCATTGCTGGATGTCCCGCACGGACACTCCGTATTTTCGACTGATTGCACTCAAGGTGTCTCCGCTGCGCACGGTGTGGGTGACGGTGGCGGGTTTGGGTGCCGCGGGTTTGGGTGCTGCGGGTACAGCAATGGCCAGGGGCTCCAAGGCGTAGATGGAGTCCTCCAAGGCCACAAACAGCTGCGCGGCTTCCCGCGGAAGCACCGCGTGGTAGGCATGACCTCCCGGTTGCGGTGCTGGAATTTGCCGGAAGCGGTAGGCAGGATTCAAATCGGCGATAATTTCTTCGTCGACCTGCAAGGTTTGGCTCAAAACCGCAAAGGACAGGCCTTTTTTGATGTCCACGGTGTCCAGTTGGTCGTACCGAAACGGCGGTTCGGTGGCCGTCAGCTGCAGGTCTTGGGCGTATTCCATCACATAGACCAAGGCAATAAAGCCAGGGACATAGCCCGACGTCGTTTTGGGCAAATACGGGCGAAGGGCCCAGTAATCCCGGATGCCTCCACTGCGTTGGATGGCCTTGGCCACATTTCCGGGGCCGCTGTTGTAGGCCGCCAGTACCAGGTTCCAATCGCCAAAAATGCGGTACAGTTCCTTCAAATACTTGGCAGCCGTTTCGGTGCTTTTGATGGGGTCGGCGCGTTCGTCGATGTAGCTGTTGATTTCCAGCCCTTTCATTTTGGCCGTGCTGTACATGAATTGCCACAAGCCCTTGGCCCCCGCGGGGCTTTGCGCGCGCGGATCCAGGGCGCTTTCAATCACCGCCAGATACTTGAGCTCCAAAGGAACCCCGTGTTTGGCGAAGATTTTGTCGATCAAAGGAAAGTAATAGGCACTGCGGCCCAGCACCCGGTTGATCAGCACCACCCGCTTCTTGGTGTACAAATCGATGTAATTTTTGACGTGGTGGTTGTACACCAAAGGAAAAGACGTGCGGTCGTCCAACACTTTGAGCCGGAAGGCCGTGAGGGAGTCGGATGGGGCCGGGCGGAGCGCAGCGGAGCCCGGAAGGGCGCTGTCCAATTCTACCAATGCAGCAGGAGCCGCCAAAGGCATGACCGGCCGGAGGGTGTCTGAGCCCTCTTCTTGACCCAGAAGGGGAGCTCCCAAGCACAGGGCCAACGAGATTCCTAGGAACCACCTGCCCTTTCCCATGTTAGTCCCGCAAGGCATTGCGCAGCAGGGCCGCATGTTCAAAAAGCGCCGATTCGCAGAATCGTCCGGTGGTCACATGCATCCCCCAGGGCAACCCGTTCGGATGCGTGCCTCCGGGCAAACTCAAAGCGGGCAAACCGGTCAAGTTGGCGTGGACCGTGTAAAGGTCCTCCAAATACATCACGGTGGGGTCCGCATCCTCCCGCCCAATGGGGAAAGCCGTATGAGGCGAAGTGGGAGAGAGCAAGGCGTCGAACTGGGTCAAAACGGACTCCGCGTGGTCCCGCAGCAGGCGACGGCCTTTTTGGGCTTGGCCGTAGTAGGCGTCGTAGTACCCGCTGGAAAGCACAAAGGTGCCCAGCAAAATGCGGCGCTGAACCTCCAGACCAAAACCTTCGGAGCGCGACGCTTTGATGAGCGTATCCAAGTCCTCGGCCTCTACGGCGGAGCGGTGGCCAAAGCGAACCCCGTCGTACCGGGCCAAGTTGGCACTGGCTTCTGCGGTGGTCAACACGTAATAGAGGGGAACCAGCTGGTCCAAGTAGGGAAAATCGACCGCTTCAACCGTATGGCCGTCGGCCCGCAGTTGGGCAAACAGGGCTTCGATGGAACCCCGCACGTGAGGGTCCAATCCGGGGTGGTCCAGGGTGGCTTGGAAATACGCATAGCGTTGCGGTCCAACGGGAGGGGCCACGTGAATAGGGTCAACGGGCCGGGAAGAGACGGTTGCGTCAAAAGCATCGGCGCCCGCCATCACCTCCAAAGCGGCAGCGGCGTCTTCCAACGTATGGGCAAAGGGACCAATCTGGTCAAACGACGACGCGTAGGCAATCAATCCGTGGCGGGAAATTCGTCCGTACGTGGGCTTCATTCCCACAATGCCGGTGAAGGCCGCGGGTTGGCGGATGGATCCCCCGGTGTCCGACCCCAAGGCAACGTGGCAGACTCCCGCAGCAACTGCCGCAGCCGAGCCACCGGAAGAGCCTCCGGGAACTTTGGTGGGGTCCAGGGGGTTGCGAACCGGTCCGTAGTGGGAGGTTTCGTTGGAAGAACCCATGGCGAATTCGTCGCAGTTGGTGCGTCCCAGGAACAGGGCACCAGCGGCTTCCAGGCGTTCTACGGCTGTAGCGGAGAACAGGCTTTCAAACGATTCCAGCATTTTGGAACCGGCGGAAACCCCGTGCCCGCGGTAGCACAAATTGTCTTTGAGGGCCACCACCATGCCCGCCAAGGGAAGTGTTTCGCCGGCCGCCAAACGGCGGTCTACGTCCTGAGCTTGGGCCCGTACGCTCTCTTCAAACAGTTCAATAAAAAGGTTGAGGGGTGCGGCATTCTTTGCGCGCAGCAACGCCTCCTCTACCAATGCGGCACAGGTCGTCTTCCCCGCGGAAACCGCGCGGTAGTCCAACAGCGGCTCAAACCCCATCAGTCTTTCTTTTCTTCCTTCTTCTCGGGGGCGTCCTCGTCCTTCATGGCGTTTTTAAATTCCTTCACGCCGCCGCCGAGGCCGCGCATCAATTCTGGAATTTTCTTGCCACCGAACATCAACAGAACCACGGCCACAATCAAAACGATTTGCCAAGGTCCAACTACGCCCAAAAAAATAGTCCATGCTGTCATAGCGATGCAATTTTGACCTCAAAGGTACAAAGACCCGAGGGCCGTTACGACAATTTTTCTGCCAGCTTGGCCATGGTTTTGCGGGCCGACTCCCCTTCGTACAAAATTTTGTACACCGCGTTGGCGATGGGCATGCGGACGTCGTGGTTTTTGCGGACCGATTTGATGAGCTTGGTGGCGTAATAACCTTCTGCCACCATGTTCATTTCCAGCATGGTAGACCGAACGGTGTACCCCTTTCCAATCATGGTTCCAAACGTGCGGTTTCGGCTGAATTGGGAGTAGGCTGTGACCAAAAGGTCTCCCAAATAGGCCGAACCGTTGATGTCCCGCTTGATGGGGTGAACGGCTTTGATGAACCGCTTCATTTCTTGCACGGCATTGCTGACCAAGACGGCCTGGAAGTTGTCTCCGTAGCCCAGTCCGTTGCAAATTCCGCAGGCCAAGGAGTAAATATTTTTCAAGACAGCCGCATACTCCGTTCCGTAGATGTCGTCGGACACGCTTGTGCGCAAGTAGGTACAAGCCAGCATTTCGGCCATGTATTTGGCTGCATCCGCGCTTTCCGAAGCAACAGTCAGGTAGCTGAGGCGCTCAAGAGCCACTTCCTCGGCATGGCATGGACCCACAATTACCCCAAAATCCGAATAGTCCACCCCGTAGGTGTCGTGCATGAATTCCCCTACAATTTGGTTGCTGTCGGGCACAATGCCTTTGATGGCGGAAAACACTTTTTTGCCTTTTAGCGAGACATGCAAATTTTCCAGGGCAGACTTGAGGAATGCAGAGGGGACTGCCAACACAATAATATCTGCATCTTCCACCACGGAATCCAGGTCTGTGTCGATGGCCAGGTGTTCCGTGTTCAACTCGACGTCCGTCAGGTACCGGGGATTGTGGTGGTGCCGTTGGATGTGCAAGGCGGTTTCCGGATCACGCACCCACCAACCCACGTATTCGTTGTTGTTGGACAGCAACTTGATCAGGGCGGTGGCAAAACTTCCGCCGCCAATTACCGCAATGCGGGGAGGAAGCGCGCTCAAAGCAGAATGTCTTTGGTCAAGCGTTCGGTCCCCCGAAGGACGACCACCTTGACTTTTTGGCCCTTGGTGAATGCAGAAAGGGCCGTCATGTAGGACGTCATGTCCCGCACCGGCATGCCCCCGAACTCCACCACCACATCGCCAGCGAGGAGACCTGCCTTCTGAGCAGGCTTGCCGTCCGACAGACCGGCAATCCGCATGCCGTTGCCCGAAAAGGCGTAGTCGGGCACCACGCCCAACGAAACTTTGAACGACATCGACCGACCCGCTTCGGGTTCTTTGATTTCTTGGTAAGAGAGCTGCGGAGATTGGCTCAAGGCCTCAACGGTCCCCAGCAAGGTGCGCAAGGTTGCTTCCACGCTGAGCGGTTCGATTTTCTCCACGTCATCCGTGGGGCGGTGGTAATCTCCGTGGGCGCCGGTGAAAAAGTGGAGCACCGGAATTCCCTGGCGGTAAAAGGAAGCGTGGTCCGACGCCGAACCCGGTGCCGTTTCTGTTTTCAACGAAAGAGGCAGGCAGGTGCCTTGAGTCAACACTTCGTTCCACTCCAAGGCGGTTCCCAAGCCACTGACAATCAACGGATTGCCCTTTTCCATTCGGCCCACCATGTCGAAATTCAACATGGCAAACAGGTTTTTGAATTCTGGGGGTCGGTTTTGTACAAAGTGCTGGGACCCCAAAAGGCCGTCCTCTTCGGCGCTGAACCCCACAATCAAGTAATTGAACGACTTGGCAAAGGGCAGTTCCTGAAGCAATAGCGAGGCTTCCAGGAGCACCGCAACGCCCGAGGCGTTGTCGTCCGCGCCGTTGTGGATTTGAGGCTCTCCACGGTGGAGGGAATGTTCCAGTCCCCAGCCGAGGTGGTCGTAGTGGGCGCCCAAGACCAGGGTTTTTTCTGCCCGGTTGTCTACAAAGCCGCATACGTTCGCAGCTTGGGCTGTTTGGCGTTGTACAAACGTTTCCAACTTGGTCCACCCCTTGGGAAGTTCCCTGCGCGGAATCACGACCACCGGCACCGAGCTGGGCCGCGTGCTTTTGTACATCGGGCTCGGAAGCAGGTCGTCTTTTTTACCGGGAACCAGAACGACGCCGACCGCACCGGCGCGGATGGCGTGGTCGATGCGGGTGTCCAGGTCCAGGTATTTGGCAAACTTTCCGTGGGGGCCCTTGCCATCGGGGGTTCCCGCCTCAATCAAGGCAATTTTTCCCACGACGTTTTTGGCCCGAAAATCGTTGCGGCCCAAATCCGGAGCCACAATGCCGTATTTGACGCGCTTGATCTTTCCGGAAGCGGTTCCGTTGGCGGTATGGGGATGGGGGTAGGTGTTTTTCCAAGCAGCACCGGCATACGTCCGGTCGTTGAAAAGGCCGTTTTGGGTTGGGGGAAAAGTAGCCAAACGGGGCACGGTAAACCACTGCGAACCGTCGTCGTATAGGGCTGGCCTTGCCCCGTTCTGCCTCAAAACCAGGGAGATGTATTCGCGGGCTTTTTCCGCCCCTTCGGTGCCGGGGTAGCGACCTTCTAGCTCGTCCGAAGCCAGGTACTGGATGTGCTGCATCATCCGGTCCCGGGAGTTTTCCAAGGACAGTTCGCATGCGGTTTGGGCATGCAGACCGCCTCCTGCGGCGAAGAGGAAAAGCACCACAAGGTTTCGCATCATTCCGGATTCTTTTTCCATTGCGACAAAACGTACAAGCCCACCCCTACGGAAATGGCGGCATCGGCCAAATTGAAAATGGGACGAAAGAAGACCAAGCGATCGCCACCAAAAACGGGCACCCAGTCGGGCCAGGTGGAGTCGATCAGGGGGAAATAGAGCATGTCCACCACGTTGCCCAAAAGCGGCGCGGCGTATCCGCCGCCCCAAGTGGCCACCCCGCCGTAGGGCACCCAAGACTCAAACAGGGGCATGTAGGTCATTCCCCGGTCGAAAATCAGGCCGTAAAAGGCGCTGTCCAAGACATTCCCCAGTGCGCCTGCAAAGAGAAGGGCAATGGCATAGACCAAGAGAGGCGCAGACCAAAATTGGAGGTT
>JBILEM010000071.1:0-6935 GCA_044352085.1 Schleiferiaceae bacterium | reverse complement strand
CCATGGATAATCGCATTTTTAAGACATTCCGCGTTGGGACAACCAGGCACTGGGTTGCGAAACGGAAGCAATTTTGGGCTTTTCCGCAGATTGCGCACCTGCCGGCGTCCAGCTTTGTTCAATCAAAGCCTGTGCCACCCAACCGGCGGCCTCCTGGACGTGGGGGTCCGTGGAACCAGCCAAATCCCGCTGGGGATCGAAGCGGTTTTGAACGAAGTGGGTGTCGAATTGACCCGAGGTAAAATCCTCGTGCTGAAGTACAAAACGGGCAAAAGGCAGGGTCGTTTCACACCCCACAATAACGTATTCGTCGATGGCCCGGATGGCGCGTGCCAACGCCAACTCGCGGGTGGCGGCATGCACCACCAGTTTGGCAATCATGGGGTCGTAGTAAATGGGGACGGTGGTTCCTTGTTCCATACCGTCGTCCACGCGGATTCCCGGTCCTTGGGGACGCTTGTAAACTTGGAGGGTGCCAATGTCCGGAACAAAATTCTGGCGGGCGTCCTCGGCATAGACCCGGATTTCCACCGCATGGCCGTGGATGTGCAGGTCTTCTTGGGCAAAAGACAAAGGATGGCCTTCCGCAATGCGCAGTTGTTCGCGGACCAAATCCACCCCGGTAATCATTTCGGTTACCGGATGTTCCACCTGCAACCGGGTATTCATTTCCAAAAAGTAGAAGGCCCCGCTGGCGTCAAAAATAAACTCGACGGTCCCCGCACCTACGTAGCTGCATGCCTGGGCAACGCGAACAGCGGCCTCCCCCATCTGGGCACGCAGTTCCGGCGACAAAACAACAGACGGCGCCTCTTCAATGACCTTTTGGTGCCGACGCTGAATGCTGCATTCCCGTTCAAACAGGTGCACCGTGTTTCCGTGTTGGTCTGCCAAGACCTGGACTTCAATGTGACGCGGCGAAGCCACGTACTTTTCCATAAAAACCGATCCGTTGCCAAAAGCCGAAACCGCCTCGTTGATGGCCAAATGCATTTGCTCTTCAAAATCTTCCAATCGGTGGACAATGCGCATGCCCTTTCCACCCCCTCCGGCTGCCGCCTTGATTAAAATAGGGAAACCGATGGACTGGGCCAAATCCTTGGCATGGGCCACATCGTCAATGGGAGTATCTGTGCCTGGAACCAAGGGGACTCCAAAGGGCTTCACCGCCTGCTTCGCGCTCAATTTGTCTCCCATGACACGAATGGCGTGGGGATTTGGGCCTACAAACGCAATGCCCATGGAACCGCAGAGTTCGGCAAATTCAGCGTTCTCACTCAGAAAACCATAGCCCGGATGGATGGCGTCGGCCCCAGAAACTTTGGCCACGCGAATCAACTCGTCCATTTTGAGGTAAGACTGGGAACTGGGCGATGGACCAATGAAATAGGCCTCGTCGGCAAACAAAACATGCGGCGCCGTGCGGTCGGCATCCGAATACACGGCCACGGTTTTGATGCCCATTTCTTTGGCGGTTCGCATCACCCGAAGGGCAATTTCTCCCCGGTTGGCCACCAACAAGGTCTTTATTGTGCGCATTCCTACTATTTTCCTGCAAAGTACGGAAGGAATCCTAACTTTGGCGGCATGGAATTGTACTTGGACTCCGCCGATGTGCGGGAAATTGACGCCGCCTTTCAATGGGGCTTTTTGGCGGGGTTAACCACTACCCCCACTTTTATGCACCGCGAGGGGATTACCGACGTGGATGCCGCGGTGGTAGCCCTGTCGCAAAAAGTGCCCATCCTGCAGATTGAAGCCCTGGGACAAACCGCCGATGCCATTGTGGCCGAGGCCTACCGGCAGGAGGCTCTGGGACTTAAGCGGGACCAAACCGTTTACAAAATCCCCGTTTCGCTGGAAGGGGTTAAAGCGTGCAAAAAATTGACGAGCGAAGGCTTTTTGGTCAATGTGCACTTGGTCTACACGGTGCAACAGGCCTACATGGCGCTGAACGCCGGAGCCACCTACGTTTGCCCGCTTGTTGGACGGCTGCAGGACCAAGGCACCGATGCCCTGGCCCTTGTGTCCGACTGCGTGGACGTCGTAGACCGGTATGGGTACGACGCCAAAATCATGTTTTCCTCTGTTCGCTACCCGGAACACGTGCGAAACGCCCTCCAAGCCGGAGCCCACGCGGTTACGGTTCCGTACAAAATCCTTACCCAACTGACCCAAAACCATTTCACCGAGCTGGGCACCAAGCAGTTTGAAGAACACACCCGCTTGGTTTCTTTGCGCGTGGCCGAAGTCATGCAAACGCCGCCACCCGTGGTGAGCGCTCAATTGGCTGTTTCCGACGCCTTACTCCCCATGAACCTCGGCGGACTCGGCGCAGTGGCCTTGATTGATGCATCCGGACGGCCGGTGGGCGTGTTTACCGATGGAGACCTGCGCCGGTTGATGGAGCGCGAAGGCGCCAACGGGTTGCAAAAATCCCTGGACGCCTGGGCGCAAAACGCCCCGCGAACGGTAGAGGCCAGCGCTTTGTTGCGGGAGGCCGCAGACGTCCTCAAGTCGGCCCAAGTGGACCAACTCATCGTTGTGGAAGGCGGTGCAGCGGTTGGCATGCTGGACATTCAGCACGTCTTGGGATAAGGGAGTTTTCTCCTTCGCGCGCTTCCGTGCGGCGAATCAAATAAAAAAGGGGTGCCTCTGCGAGGCACCCCTTTTTTGTTGGGATAAAAAACGCCGAACCTACTTGGCTACGCTCACCGCACGCATTTCGCGGATTACGGTTACCCGAACCTGACCGGGGTAGGTCATTTCGTTTTGGATTTTTTGCGAAATATCGAAGGCAATGGTAGACGCTTCGGCATCGTTAACGCGCTCGGATTCCACCATCACCCGCAGTTCTCTTCCGGCGTGGATGGCGAAGGCCTTGCTAACGCCTTTGAAGGCCATGGCAACCTCTTCCAATTCTTTGAGGCGTTGCATATAGGACTCCGCTTGCATGCGCCGCGCACCGGGACGAGCGCCGCTAATGGCGTCGCACACCTGAACGATGGGCGAAATCAACGAGGTCATTTCAATTTCGTCGTGGTGGGCCCCAATGGCATTGCATACATCCGGTTTTTCGCCGTATTTCTCCGCCATTTGCATTCCTAGGATTGCGTGAGGTACGTCGGTTTCCTCAAAGGGAACCTTGCCAATGTCGTGGAGGAGTCCTGCGCGTTTTGCGATTTTCGGATTGAGTCCTAACTCGCTGGCCATAACCGCTGAAAGCTTTGCAACTTCGCGTGAGTGTTGAAGCAAGTTTTGGCCGTAGGAACTGCGGTACTTCATCCGGCCTACCATGCGGACCAATTCCGGGTGCAACCCGTGAACGCCCAATTCAATCGTAGTGCGCTTGCCCAATTCGATGATTTCCTCTTCGATTTGCTTGCGCGTTTTCTCTACCACTTCTTCGATGCGTGCCGGATGAATCCGCCCGTCTTGCACCAAACGGTGCAACGAGAGGCGGGCAATTTCCCGACGAACCGAGTCAAAGCAAGACAGAATGATCGCTTCCGGCGTGTCGTCTACAATGATTTGAACGCCTGTCGCCTCTTCCAAGGCTCGGATGTTCCGTCCTTCGCGGCCAATGATGCGTCCCTTGACGTCGTCGTTGTCGATGTGGAAGACACTTACGGCGTTTTCTGACGCTTGTTCGGTGGCGATCCGCTGAATGGTTTGGATGACCACTTTCCGGGCTTCGTTGTTGGCGGTAAGCTTGGCTTCTTCCAAGGTATTCTGCACAAACGATGCAGCCTCCGTGCGGGCTTCGGCACGAATGGCTTCCAGCATCTGGGAACGGGCTTCGTCGGCCGTGATTCCTGACAAGGATTCCAACTTTTCCACTTGTTGACGATGAATCCGCTCCAAATCGTCGGATCGTTTTTCGTTCGCTTCCAGCTTGCGCTGCAGGGCTTCTTCCAAACGCTTGACTTCTTTCTCCGCACGACGCACTTCTTCTTGCTGGCGGTGGAAATCGTTTTGCGATTCGCGTAACCGGTTGGATGCTTCGGTAATCTTGGCATCCCGCTGGCGGACTTCTTTTTCGTGGGTCTCCTTGAGTTCGAGGAAGCGCTCTTTGGCTTGGAGCATTTTGTCCCGTTTGATGGCCTCCGCTTCTTGGGTGGCTTTCTCTACAATTCCGGCGCCTTTCCGAACCGCCATGCGCTGAGACAGGGAATAACCGCCTGCACCGCCTGCGATCAACCCGATTAAAACATACATTACTACCATGGAGGCAACTTCGATTAGGTTAAAAAAAACCGCACCGGCGAGTTGTCTAAACCGCGAGGAGGCAAGCGGGGAGGCGCCTCTACCGATTCGGGCTTCCTGGCAAGCAGGCATGCTCTAGGCGGTTGACAGACACCCCCAAAGACGTGACTGTTCGGTTTAGCAATGCGACCGGTGCGGAAAAGGTTTGCTTAACGCAGCGCCTCTGCCAATCGATTGTTCAGGATTTCCAGTGTTTTTACCGTTTCCGATTCCGAATTTTGCTCCCCCGACCGCAAGGCCAATACCTGGTTGGTCATTTGGAGGGCACACATGGCCAGGGCATCTTGTTTGTCCTGGACCGCATATTTTTCTTCAAAACGCGAAACGGCATCTTGAATCAAGGCCACCGCCTGGCGCACCCGCTCCTCTTCATTGCGTGCAATGGTCAAGGGGTACACCCGTTGGGCGATGTTCACTTTGATTTTTAACTGGTCTTCCACGATCATCAACCGATGTTATGCATTGAGCCGTGCCAAGCACGTGTTGATTTCCCGCACCCATTCGTTGATTTTGGTCTTCAGAGCAGCCCGATCTTCCTCAGATCCGCCCGCACCTTGGGCCAAACGCAACCGTTCGTTCTCCGACTGCAAGGTTTTGGCATCGGCCGCCAACTGGGACAAACGCCCCTCGGTATCCGTTACCAAAGCCGACATGCGTTCCAACTCCGCAACCGCGACCCCATAGCGCTCCAACAGCGTATCCAGCTGCTGAAGAACGTGTTGAGAGAGGGGTTGGTTGTTGGACATGGTCAAAGCTCGAATTTTACAAAGATAGCAAATCTTCGGCGTACCTTACGTCCTGTGAAAGCTCGGTTTTTACCCTTTCTTGTGGCGGGATGGACGGCCGTTTCCTTATGGGGCCAATCGCCTCACAATCGGCCCATTGCATACCCACCTCTGGCCCCGCCCCTCTTTGTGTCGGGCACCTTTGGGGAGTTGCGAAACAACCATTTTCATGCCGGAATCGATCTTCGAACCAACGAGGAAGTTGGCAAACCGGTATTTGCGGTGCAAGACGGATTTGTAAGCCGCATCAAGGTCTCGCCCATCGGATATGGCCTAGCCATCTACTTGGATCATCCTTCGGGGCACACGTCGGTGTATGCCCATTTGGATCGCTACGACGGTGCCATTGCCGAATGGGTGCTGCAAACCCAGGTGAAAAATCGGTTTTGGGAATTGGACACCTTGCTTCCCCCCGGACTTTTGCCGGTACAGGGGGGCGAGCGCATTGCCACCAGCGGAAATTCAGGCGGGTCTGCGGGGCCCCATGTCCATTTTGAACTACGCGAAACCCAATCCGAACATCCCCTAAACCCTTTGCTGTACGGCTTGGAAGTGGTGGATGAATTGCCGCCCGTGCTTCGTGCTCTCTACTTCCAGGATGCGCTTGGAACCCGAAAACAGGTGCCAGTTCTATCGCCCGAAGGCCGCAGGCTGTCGGACACCGTTTCCTTTGCGGCGCCACTTGGCGTGGTGCTGGATGCCGAAGACCTGATGCAACCCAACGGACCCAAAAACGGACTGTATAAAGGGGTGCAAAAGGCGTCCAATGCTTTGCCCTTTGGCTTTTGCTTTGATTTATTTGATTTTGCAGATGGTCGTGCGGTAAACGCCACGCACGATGCCGCCCTCTTTGCCCAAACCGGCAAACGGATGTACCGCATGTACCGCCAACCCTACCACCCCGGGCCCTCCTTCTCCCCTGCCGAATGGCTGCCTTCCGATGCTGCAAGCACCGGTCGAATTTATGCCTCTCCCGGGGAAACGGTGCGGGTGGTTTGGCGTGTTGAAGATGTTTTGGGGCAATCCGACTCCGTTTGGGCCTACCTCCGTTGTGTTCAAGCCTCCCCGTGGACGGCACCGGAATTGCCTGTTGCGGACACCCTTTCCATTTCCCGTTGGTCCCTCGCTTGGGGGAAAGAGTCGTTCTACCGAAAAACCGACGTTTCCTTGCGGGAGCAAAGCGATGGGGTGCACCTGCAATGGTCCGGCCCCGCCCACTCCCCTCTCCGGCTGTACCCCCATAGAACCGCCGACCGTCCCCAATTCCTGGTATGGACGACCGCTTCCGGCAAGAAAACCTGGATGGCATGGGAACCGCAGGGTTCCAAGCCCTACTTAGAAATCAAAGAGCCGGGTTCCGGAAAATGGCAGACCGACCTCACCCCACCGAGCCACCAGCGCAAGAACCCGTGGTCTGCTTCCCTCGCACCCGGGCGCACGCTCGGATTTACCGCGTCGGACTCGGAAAGTGGAATGGCCTACTACGGAGGCGAATTGGAAGATGGGACCTTTGTGTTGGTCAGCTACGACGCCAAGTACAAGAGCATGCGGGTGCATTTGCCCACCGATTTAGCCCCAGGAGCGCATCGGTTGGAAGTCGTTTTGAAGGACCGAGCGGGAAATGTGGCCCGATTATTTCATTCGTTTCAGAGCGTCCCCTCCTCCCAAGGAGCGGGAAAACCTTAATTTTGCCCCCCATGGCCAAAACGTTGTTCCGCCTCTTTGCCTTGTTGGCCTGTTTTTGGGGCCCCATGAAAGTGCATGGCCAATCGGTCGTTCAAATCAGCGGCGTCGTTTTCACCCGAGAAGCTGAACCGCAACGCGTACCGAACGCCGTGGTTGCTGTCGTGGGCAAAAAACGATCCGTCCTTTCCGCTGCCGACG
>JBILEM010000070.1:0-6937 GCA_044352085.1 Schleiferiaceae bacterium | reverse complement strand
CTTTTGGACCCTACACCGTCACGAATCCTTCAACACCTCCTACCATTACGACGAACCCCACGGTAACGAATGCAGGTTGCGGACAGTCAAACGGTTCGATTAGCGGTGCTACCTTCTCTGGAACAGGTCTCACCTACGTTTGGAAGAACAGTGCCAATACTACGGTTGGAACTTCGGCTAACCTTTCGAACGTACCCGCTGGAGTGTACAACGTAAGTGTAACGAACGCCGCTGGATGTTCTGCCAGCTTCGGACCTTACTCGGTTGCGAACTTCTCAGCTCCTTCGGCTCCAAGCCTGACAGTTGTTGATTCTCTACTGTGTGCTGGAGAGACGATTCAACTCACTGCAGCGTCAAGTGCTCCAAACGCAACATTTACATGGAGCGGACCTAATGGATTTACTGCCAACGGACCCATTGTGAGCATTGCAAACACCACGGTAAGCAACTCAGGAGTATACGCGGTGACGGTTACTTCAAACGGTTGTGTCAGCAATTCTGCAAACAAGACAGTAACTGTTTTCGCCATTCCATCCGTAACGGCAACCGTTGTTGATTCTGTGCTTTGTGCAGGAGAAACCATCCAGTTTACGGCCTCTACGCAGGCGGTAGGCGCCTCTTACTCTTGGACTGGACCGAACTTCACAGGTTCAGGTGCTACGGTGACCATTGCGAACGCAACGACTGCCAATGCAGGTCTTTACACGGTGACCATTTCGGTTAATGGTTGTACGAGTGCGGCTGTAAGCAAGTCCGTTGTAGTCAATAACCTGCCTTCAGTGACGGTTCTTGCACTTGACGACACCACGTGTGTTAACTACAGCCCTATTGCTCTTGTGGCCGCTCCTTCAGGTGGTACCTACTCGGGTAACGGTGTTACCGGAGCAAGCTTCGACCCTGCTACCGCAGGTGTTGGATCGCACGTCATCACGTACAGCTACACCGATGGCAATGGCTGCGCCAACAGCGCCACCGCGACGGTTTTTGTTGAAGCATGTGTAAGCATCGACGAATCTTCGTTGAACAGCATTCGTGTGTTCCCGAACCCAACGAACTCTGTTATCAATGTAGTGACTTCACGTACCGACCTTGCTGCGGTCATCTTGACCAACAGCGTAGGAGAAGTTGTTGCCCGCATTAGCGGAACGCAGCTGGACGCTACCCAATTCGCCAACGGACTTTACTTCGTGACCGCCATCTTTGAAGATGGTAGCACCGTAGTTGCCCGCGTTACGGTGATGAACTAAGACGAACTCCTTAGAGAGTGACCAAGCCGCCTCCTTCGGGAGGCGGCTTTTTTATTCTAGCTGGCTGCATTCTGCCGCTATGATTAATACGAACTCATTAGCGCGGGTAAACATCGTTAAATGCGCTCCCAGCGCCCCCAGAACTGCCACCAAGTACAGCACCAGGGAGATGTTCCGGAATAATCGGTAAAGCTTTGGGTGGATTTTGCAGACAGCCAACTAAGAGCATATAAATGCATGGCTCTCCAAAGTTCGATTCGAGGGGTACCTTATGGAATAACCTATTGAGGCCGTCCCCTTCAGGTGCGCGGTCTAGTCTTCTACGATGCTCACTTCGCGCGGACCGGGAAATGGTTCGTTTTTAAGGCGTAGTTATCCGGTTGCAACGTGTCTTTTTGAACGGCAATACGGTCTGCTTTGTGCAATTTGAAATTGGCGCGTGCAGAGGGGTCTTGTCGGTAGGCATCATTCAATTGCCACACGACCAGCACCAAGGCAATGGCCGGCATCATGGAAAGAAAGCGTTTGGTCCAGGGAGGAAGAATTTCGTTACGAAGGACCGCTACGAACCAAACCAATACGGTGGCGGTCCATGCCATGCGTTGCCGAACAAATCCGCCTTCGCCCAAATGGTCCGGACCCAGAATGGCCCAAACGGTTGCAAAAAATACCGTAAACCAAAGGACCCATGTAAACCTGCGGAAATGGGGCATACGCAAGGGCGCAGCGGCAGCAACCCAAACGGCCAGGGTGAGCGCGAAAGTCAAAACCAACCGCAGGTCCAAGCGCAGGGCCAATACATCGCCCAATACCAAACGCGCCAATCGCTCCAAAACGGGGACTGCCCGCGGGGCAGATGCGGCATCGCCGGAAGACCCGGATGCAAACCAGGTATACCCAAAAACCAGGGCCCAAAAGGCGCCATGGGCCAACGAAAGGAAAGGGAGACGCGCCTTTGTGAAGTTCTGAAAATAGCTGGATTTTGGTTGAACATAGCCGGATATGTATAGAAGAAGAGCGGCCAGCCCCACAAAGGCCAATCCCAGCGGATGTGCAAAATAAAGCGCTGGCCAAAGCAGGTGCATCCAGCCACTTGAAGGCCGAAGGTGCAGCAGTCGAAAGGCCAGAAGTGCCAGACCTGCCGCCGCGATGAAGTTGTAGAAGCCTTTAAAGAATAACAAGTTGAAAAACAAGACGGGTATCCAAGCAGCAAGTTCCGGGTGTTTTTGACGCCGTCCGGTGGCCCAATAAATGGCCGCTGCAAAAGGGAGGGCCAAGGCCACCTGCAGGATTTTCTCGGCGATGGGGCCGCTTGCGCCCAAGGCCAAAAAAACTTGCAAGAGTCTATGAATTAACTGGTTGGACAGCAAAGGGTGGTTCGGGGCCATCCCAGACGTCCAGGCCGGGTCGCCCTCCGCTAAATGGTTCAAAGCCAAGGCCTGCCAAACGTGGCTGGGTCCGTCTTGGGTAGCCAGCGGCAGCACCAGAATTGGGCACAGCAACAGCAGCCAAGCGCCCCATCGGTATCGGGTAAGGCTCATGAACGAGGGGAAGTTCGCATCCAGTTTAACAACTCCATTGCCAAGGCCGACCGGGTGTAGGTCGACGGGTTGCTGGCACCGGTGCCGGGCGAATTCAGGGCCTTTTGCAAGGCAATGGAGGCGTGGAGGCATCCTTTTTCGGTGGGGTCAAACAAAGAACCCGCTTGGTTATCTTGAATCAACCGATGGGCATCGCCGTCCAGCGTAGGGCCAAATCCCCAGATGGGGCGCCCCGTACCCAGGTATTCAAACAATTTACCCGTTAGAATGCCTCGGTTGTTGGTCAAGTCGGGGATCAATAAGACCAAGAGATCCGCGGTTTGCAGTGCTTGAACCGACTCCCGGTGGGGAAGGTATCCCAACAGATCCAGTTGGAAGCTGCCGGGAAATTCGGCTTCCAATGCACGCAGTGCGTCTACGGCTTCGTCGGCCGGTTTTCCTGCCATGCGGAAGACAAAAGACTTTCCCGCGAGCAAGGTGTGTCGAAACGCATCCACCAATGCGTTCACCGGGTACTGCAGGGACAGCGTGCCGGTGTAGGCCAGAACGGCGGTATGGGGTTCCGACGAAGGCTTTAAGCCGGGGGTGAAATCTTCCGGGTCGTAGCCGTTGGGCAGCACCAGGAACTTGGACGAATCGATGCGGGCGGACTTGCCCAACAAGGTGCGCTTGAGGTCTTCGCTGACTACCAAAACGCGCCGGGCTTTTTCCAACACCGTGCGTTCCAGTTTACGGTCGTGCGCGCGGGCCCATTGGGTAGGGTAGAAACGGTCGTAATAGTAGATGTCCGTCCACGGGTCGCGGAAATCGGCGGTCCAGGCAATGCCCGTTTCCCGCTGAAGCTGCAGACCAATGAGGTGGGTGGAGTGCGGCGGGCCGGTGGTGATCACGTCGGTGAACGTGCCGTCTGCCAGCAAGCGTTTGGCGGCACGCACAGCGTGGCGGTTCCAGCCTTTGCGCGGATCCGGCAAGAAGAAATTCCCGCGAACAAAACGAGACAAGGCCTGCAGCGGCCCGGGTTTTCCGGCCTGGTTGGCAAAACCGGAATACGGAACCTCCTTGCGTCCGGTGAGGCGCTGGTAGGCGCCAAACCAATCCGTGGCCGGAGTGGTTACCGTTTTGATTTCCGCACATTCGTGGAGCAGCGATTCGTCTTGCACCGGGTAGGTGGCCGCGGCGGGGTCTACCGTGAGCACGGTTATATCCTGGCCCATTCGCTGCCATTCCTTGGTGGTTTTTAACCAGCGCTGAACGCCTGGACCTCCCGCTGGAGGCCAGTAGTATGTGACAACGAGAATCTTACCGGCCATTAAGCCGCGCTTGCTGCTTTTCGCTTGCGCAGTTCTTGCCAAAATGCGCCGGCCAAGGCCAGTACCAACAGAACGCTAAAGCCCAAGTCAATTTGTTCTCCGGAAGTGTAGGTGGTGGGTTCAAAACGGAACACCACTTCTTTGGTTCCGGCGGGAAGAACCGCTGCCCGAAGCACGTAGTTGACACGTACTACCGGAATTTCTTTGCCGTCGGCTTCCGCAATCCATTTTTGGCCGGGAACGTCGTAGAAAATTTCCGAGAAAACGGCGAGACGGTCGGAGGTGCATCCCCGAACGGCGTAGGTCATCGTCTTGGGGTCGTATTGGCTCAGGGCGATGGCCGCGGCTGAATCACCGTCTGTAGGCAGTGCGGTGGTTTCGGGGATGTCTTGGGCGTCCACAATCGCCGTTTTGAGTGGGTCAAAGTCGGTCAGGGCGGCCATGGCTGCATCGGGGCCGGCGACGCGGCGAACTTCCGACGGGAACCAGCCGTGTCCGCAGGCCGCCAGGTTGGGCTGGGCAATCGGTTGGTTGGTGTTGTCTTTGACGATGAACCACTTGGTATTCAGCATGTTGTAAACGGCCAAATTGCCTTTGCTCAGCTGTCGGTCAATCAAATCTTGGTACCGCGCCAGTTTGGCTCCGTGGTATCCGCCTACGCTCTTGTGGTGGTAGGACGTGTAGGAGTCCGACGTCAAGCCTGCGCTTGTATTGAACACCCGGTAGTGGGGGTCGGTGTCCTTTTGGATCAGCATGTCGGCGGGCGTGGGGGCAAATGCGGCTTGGAAGTCGCGGTTGGAAACAAATTCTTCGCTGCCCAGTTGGTCCCGGTCAAAGCGCCATTGGTCCACAAGGACGAGCGCACCCAGGCCGACTATCAGGTACATCGGTTTGAGTTTTCCGAGCATTTGGGCCCACAGCAACCCCGCCGTGGCCACCACAAAGAACAAGGTGCTAAAGGCAGAACTCCGCAGCAGGGATTCGCGGTCGCTCCGCAGCATGTTCAGGTCGAATCCCTCTTGGCCAAATCCGGCGTCGCGGGGGCTTTCCAAAGACAGAAAGGCCGGTCCAAAAACGGCAACAAGCAAAGTGAGACCGCCGGTGATGTAGAGGGCAAGCAGCAGTTTTTTCTTCATCCACTCCCGGTCGGTGGAGCGGTTGAGCCAGGTCTGAAGCCCAGCAAATCCGAGGTAAGGAACCACCAAAAAGGCGACCACCAGGGCCATGGACGGCACACGGAATTTGTTATAGAGGGGCAAATATTCAAATACCAACCGGTTGAGGGTTTCGGCATTCTTGCCCCAAGCAAGCAATGCGCTAATGGCCAAGGCCGCGATGGCCCAATCCCGTGCCGGGCCGCGGACCACCAACAATCCCAACACAAACAAAAAGAACACCACCGCTCCCACGTAGTAGGCTCCGTTTACCAAGGACTGGTCGCCCCAGTACATCCGGGAACCGACCAGTTGGTTGGAGTTGGCCTCCAAGGCCTTGCCGCTGTAGCCCTGCTGGCGCAAGGCTCCTTCTACAAAGGTGTAGGTTTCGGTGTCTTCGTACGACTGCTTGGCACCGCCTCCCATCAGGTTAGGAATGAACAGGTTCAGCGTTTCCGAGATGCCGTAGGACCAGCTCATGGCGTAGTCAAAATCCAAGCCGGCACTCGGTGCTTTTTGGGCTGCGGGCGTGCCGTCCGCGGGAGCTTCGGGAGTCAAGTCGGAATGGCCACCCCGCATGGACGCCTTGGTGTAGGCATAGGAACTCCACAGGTTGCCGATGTTGGGCCCAATGCCTACCACGGCCGCCAGGGCCAGAATGGCGATGTGTTTCCCCCACTGAATGCCCGTTCCTTGGCGGAAGGCGTGCACCCCAAAAGCCACCACCATGGCAAAAATCGGTAACGCGGTATAAAAGGTGATTTGGAAGTGGTTGGCGTGGATGCTCATGCCCGTGAACAAGGCCGTCAAGGCAAATCCCAGTGCCAACCGGCCCCGCAAGGTGAGCAATACCCCCAAGAGCAAGGGCGCCATGTACGCAGCGGTACGGATTTTGGCGTTGTGGCCAGCGGCCAACGAAATGATAAAGAACGCACTGAATCCGAAGGCCAGGGCTCCCACCACCGCCAATCCGGGCTCCACTTTTTCCCCGCGCAAGAGGAAAAAGAAGCCTATCATCAACGTCGCAATGATGTAAATTCCCGAGTCCAAGCCCAAAACCGTGCTGATAGCCGTTTGGAAATACCCCAAAACGTTGTTGGGATACAGGGTAGAAACCTGGAACGTGGGCATGCCGCTGAACATGGAATTCGTCCACAGCGGTTCCTCTCCGGTGGCCTCGCGGTAATCCACAATTTCTTTGCCCTTGGCCAATCCCATCAAGATGTCGTCTTGCGGAATGGACTTGTTTTGAAAAACAACGGGTGCGAAATACAGCGCATTCAGACCGGCTAAAACGAGGACGGGAATCAGCCAGTGGCGATTCGATTTCCAGGAAAAGAGTGCGTTCATGGGATGGGGGTTACAAGAAAGCACAAGTTTACGAAGAATTGGCCGTTACTTTGGGGGTGAAATGAACAACCTCACTTTGCCCAATGCAGTGGTCATCGGCGCACCCAAATGCGGGACCAGTTCGCTTTATTTCTGGCTGTCGGCCCATCCCCAAGTGTGCGCGTCACCGGTCAAAGAAACCTTCTTTTTTGCCGACGAAATCAACCGTTTCAACCGCTCGGCCAATGCCATCGAACACGGCTTGGAAACGTATGCGTCCTATTTCAAAGGCTGCACCCAGGCCGACGTCGTGTTGGAGGCCACAGCGCCTTATTTGTATTACCAAAACGCGCTCA
>JBILEM010000069.1:0-6960 GCA_044352085.1 Schleiferiaceae bacterium | reverse complement strand
AAGTGCCTGCCGTCAATCCGCTGGCCGACGATCCATTTCCGCCGGAAGGACTCCAGGCATAGGTGTACGGCGCAACCCCGCCAGCAGCGGTTACCGATGCACTCCCGTTGGACAATCCGAATCCGGAAGGATTGATTTGCGAGGCAGTCGAGGAAAGCGCAAGCGCGGGCTGGGTCAAGGTGACATCTTGGTTTGCGGAGCAACCGTTGGCGTCCGTAGCGACCACGTTGTAGGTGCCGGCCGTCAGACCGGAAGCGGTTGCCCCTGTTTGAACCGGAACGGTATTCCAGGCATAAGAAATGCTTCCCGTTCCGCCCGAGGCACTGGCCGATGCGGTGCCTGTTGCCTGGCCGTTGCACAGGACCGACGTTCCGCTGGCCGTGAGGGCGAGCGCAGCGGTGGGCTGCGAAACCACAACCGTTTGCTGAGAAGAAGACCCACCCGCATCGGTTACCGTAACGGTGTACGAACCGCTGGCCAAGTTGGTCGCGGTGGAAGTGGTTTGAACCGGATTCGTGTTCCAACTGTAGGTATAGGGCGCGGTTCCTCCGGTTGGACTAACCGTAGCCGAGCCGGTTGCATTTCCAAAGCAAAGAACCGGTGTGGAGCTGAAATTGGATAAATTCAGCAAAGAAGGCGAAGTAATTACAAAGTTTCTAACCAGGGTGCATCCCGCGGCGTCGGTGACGGTGCAGCTGTAGCTTCCGGCTCCCAGACCACCCACTGCAGCCGTGGATTGTGCGGGGTTGGTGTTCCAGCTGTAGGTGTACGGGGCCGTTCCTCCGAACGGAGTGACTACGGCAGAACCATTCAGAAGTCCGAAACTGGTAACGTTCGATTGGGCGGTGGTGGCTCCCAACGCCCCAGCGGGCTGGGAAATGGTGATGGGGGCGGCAGAGGCCGAACAACCTCCTGCATCGGTAACGGTTGCTGTGTAGGTGCCTGCAGTCAGATTCGAAGCTGTGGTTCCGTTTTGAGCAGGGTTGGTATTCCAGGAATACTGGTAGGGACCCGTGCCGCCGGAGGCCACCACCGTTGCAGACCCTGTGCTGCCGCCAAAGCAGGCCACTTGGGTTTGGGCGGTTACCGCAAGCGCCAACGAAGAAGGAACGACTTTTACCCGGATGAAATTGGAGTACGCCACTGCTCCCACGGCATCCGTTGTTTTTCTGCGGAAGTAGGTTGTAGCCGCAATTCCGGCAGGAGGGTCGTAGGAAATTCCGCTGGCTCCGATGATGTTTGTCGAATTGGTGAACAAGCTGTCGGGAGCGGACTGCCACTGGTACCCGTAAGGCGAAGTACCTCCTTGGGCCGTTGTGGCGCTTGGAATGTTCGCTGGGTTTCCACCGGCGCAAACGGTTTGGTGGTCAACAAAAGAAATGCCGATGGTTCCAGCCAAGAGAGGAAGTCCTGGGACATTGGCCGACGTTGCGGTGATCGGTTGAGTTGAGAAATCAAAAGCACAATACCCAATCACTTTTCCATCTTGCGGGTCGGTGTACTCAAAAATGAGGGTTTGGGCCGCATTGAGGTTGTAATTGGTACTGCTGTAGAAACAGTAATTAACGTCTCCATTCTGCGTAGGCAGACCGGGAGGGCCCACCTGAATGGGTGCCAATGCAGCAAGTCCACCTACGATTTCGTACACCTTGGTGATAACCGGTGGCAGGACATTGTTCAACGCCCAATTCATCCGAATATCACCGGTTTTGCTTCCTGTGGGCGGCACGGCATACACCGTACCTGCAACGTTTGCAGCGACCGGGGTGCTGTTGATCCCCGGACATGCATTCACCCCAACGTTGCCGTTAATGCGTTGGTTGATACTGCCACAAGCGCCGTTGATGTTGACCGCAAGAGAAGGGTTTTGAGCCTGAAGCATGGGAGCAGTGCCCATGGTTGCCGCTGCAAGAAAAGCGAGTAAGCGATTCCTCATTTCAAAAATTTAAGTCGAACAAAGTTAGGTTTTTTGGCCAAATGGTTCTTTGTGAGCGGATTTGGCCTCATTCAGGCTGTTCCGGAAAAGCGCAGACGGCCAGCGAAATGCCGGTAGTGGTGCGGTAGGTAACGGCCCCTATTCCTTATTCCAAAGCCGGTCCAACCGGTACTTGCCCGGACCGAGGAGGAGGATGGCGGTGTAGGCAGTGAAATATAGCAAGGACAATTCTTTGTCCGACACGGGATCGGCTGCGTGCACCCAGAAGGCGGCTACGGCCATGGTAAAGGCAGCAGGGAAGGCCGCCCAACGGGTAAGGACCCCGGCCGCAATCAAGAGAGGCGCAACCAATTCCCCGACCACCACCAAGGCCAGCGATGCGGTGTCGCCCAATCCCAAAAAGTTGAAGAATTCAATGGGTTCGCCGGAAAAAAGTTTTGCGGCTTTGCCCCAACCGTGGGGGAGCATGAGCAATCCACTGCCCACGCGAAGGAGGAGGAGTCCCCAGTCTGCGTCGATTTTTTTCATGCGTGCAAGGTAACAGGAAAACGGTTTTGCAAAAAATGCATCTATTAATGTTGTAACATTGAAAACAAGAAGTACCTTTGTTTCGTTGTTTTAACATCAATACGGTTCAACCCTTAAAAAATTCAGCACCATGGCAACCTGGAAATTAGACCCCACCCACACCGAGATCGGTTTCAAAGCCCGCCACCTGATGATCACGACCGTTTCGGGTCGTTTTGCGCAGTTCGACGGCCAAATTTCTGCCGAGGCAGACGATTTCTCCGATGCAAATTTTTCGTTTGAAGCCGATGTGGCCAGCGTAGATACCAAGAACGCAGACCGCGACGGCCACTTGAAAAGCCCGGATTTTTTCGATGCCGAGCAGCATCCCAAATTGACGTTTGCCTCTACTTCCGTGGAGAAAGACGGCGATATGCTCCATGTACACGGCGTAATGAACATCCGCGGGGTTGAAAAACCCGTTCACCTGAAAGTGGAAGTAGCAGGCGTAGCGGTGGATCCTTGGGGCAATACCAAGGCCGGTTTGACCTTCACCGGAGCCATCAACCGCAAGGACTTCGGCTTGAGTTTTCACGTGGTGAACGAAGCCGGCAATTTGTTGGTGTCCGACGAGATCAAGTTGCACGGCGACGTGCAGTTGGTGAAAGCCTAAGACACGTTCAACGGAGCGTCCGCCTATGGACGGTCAATTTGATCAAACAGCGGGCTCCGGCCCGCTGTTCTGTTTTAAAGAATGGACCACCAGTTCGTTGAGCGTAGGATTCTTGAACTGCGAACGGACCGTGTGGTGGTGGTGTTCCAGTTTGCGCAGCAGATAATGCAAGGAGTTCCGTTCGGACACGGACAGGTTCCCTGCAACAATTTGCCCGACTTTTTCCATTTCGTGCATGACGCCTAGGAGTTTTTTACGGCCTGGGTCCGTGATGCGGATGCGTTGGGTGCGTTTGTCCTCCTCTCCCGGCGATTGTTCCATCCAGCCCTTCTTCACCAAACGGTTAATAATTTCCATGCCGGAAGATTTTTCAAAGGCGTTGAGTCGAATTAGTTCGGTTTTGGACAAACTCGGGTAGGTCATCAAAACGACGGCAAAGGAGAACTCGTCGGCGCTGCCCAAATCGCACTCTTCCAGGGCCAAGGAAGTGTAGTGTTTGACATACCGGTGCAGCAACGTGAAGAGGATGCTCATGTCCGTTTCGCGCTCGGCACCTGCATTTTGCACCGTGATCTCCAATTCGCCGGCCAAGGTGCGCATGGCCAGGGGAGGCTGGAGGTATTTGGCGTGCATGTACCCCAGGAACGACTCCATGGTGACATCCTCCGGACGTTCCAAGGACTTCTCGTAGGCGTCCAGTTCTTGGACGAATTCGATCAAAAGGGTGGTTTTGGGCATGGCTAATGGTACAAAATCGTACCAAATATACCCCAAAAAATTGTAAATTTGTACGAAATGAGTCCAGAATCCCCCGCCCCAAATGTGCACAAGAACATTGCCAATGTTCTTGATGTCAAAGAGATGCACTCCCAAGAGGAGTATTTTCGGTTGGTGGGAGCTCCCCGCAGCAGCGATGTAATGGGCTGGATGGAAGCGTCGGAATTGTTGTTGGCTTCTTTGTTGGCCTACGGCCAGGAGTTTTTGCCGGATTCCATGGCGTTGCGCCACTTTTCTTTGGACTTGATTGTGGGCAAAGCCCAGTCTCCGGTGGTGACATTGGAAGTAGATCGGGTCTCCTACAGCGAGCGCCATTCGGTTTTGGAGGCGTATTTGTATTCCGACGTGGGCGCGATGATTGCCAAGGCCAGCGCTACCTGGAGTTAAATTGATTTTGGTGGAGGTACCGGAGCGCCGTTCATTGAACGGAGCGGAGGCAGGTGCATGCCCTATTCGGATGGGTTTTGCACCGGCAGTTTGCTCTTGAAAATAAACTCCATCATCTGGGCTTTTGCCACCATGCTTTGCGCCACAGGGCCGTCCATGCCGTGCGCCTCCAGAGCGGATTTGAGCGCGGCCTGCCACACGGTGTAGTCTGCCTCGGCCAGGGTCAGCCTTTTGTGCGGTTCAAAAACCGACCCCCGGTAGCTGGCATCCCCCAGTCCCAACGAAAATGCCCAAAACGTACACACCCGCGGAAGGTGGTGCGGGAGGTCGACGCCCGCAAAATGGGGAGCCGTTTGCGGGCTGGCCAAAAGGAGGTCGTATTGGGTGCGAACCACTTTTTCTACATCTTCGTAGGTGGCGAGGTCGGGCATGGGAGGTCGGGGGTTTGGTAGAAAGGTACGTAAGAGGATGGTGTTTTAGGGAAAGAAAAATCCCTGCAGGCGTGTGCGGAGCACACGCCTGCAGGGAAGGGGAGTAATTTTCCTCCGCAGGGAAGGAGCGCAGAAGCGCTTAGCGAATGACCACCCGCTGGGTGGATGAATTGTGCGCGGTGTGGAAGGTCAAAAAGTACAGACCGGGTGCCCATCCTGCGGTGGAGAGGGACGGTTCTGCATGGTTTTGGACCAACACGCGGCCGTCGGCAGAGGTTGCCGTTACGGACTGAACCGGCCCTTCCCACTGGATCCGGTCTCCGGCAGCGACGGGATTGGGGAAGGCGTAGAGCGGGGCCGTGTTCTCCTCAGTCAGGGACACTTGGTTGGCGTTGATGATGTTGAGCTGGAATCCAGCTTGTCCTTTGTAGACGATGTAGCCGTTGGCGTCTACTTCGATGCTGTCGCAGAATTGGGCCGTGCAGGTGGCATTAATGGCCGTTGCCACGGAACCCATGGTGACGCAAATTTGGTATTTACCGGGGGTGGTGTAGAAGTTGGAAGGGTAGGCTCCGGTGGCGCTGTTGCCGTCGCCAAAGTCCCAGAGGTAGTTGGTCACAACGTTGGTGGCAGGGCCCGTGACGGTGGTGGCGCAGGCGTTGATGATATTCACCACACCGGGGGTGGTTTGGTTGGTGTCCAATATCCAATTGGCGGTGCATGTCAGCGGATTGGGTCCGGAATTCGCGCACAGCGTGAAATTGGACGTAAAGGTGAACGCCGGGCCATTGTTTGGCGTGAAAGCCATGGTGTTCACCAAGGTGGTGCCGTTGCAATTCAACGTGCCCACGGTGATGGTACCCATGGTTCCGGTGGACGGAATGGAGTCGTAGTAATGCCCGGAGCCGGAGGTCATCAGGGTGCGGGTGACCGGAGAGCCTCCTCCTACCGTTCCGGGGGTGGGGGCAATGGTTACCAGGATGGGGTGGTTGGCTACAGGTCCGTTGGGATCTGTGACTTGGCCGGTAACGACCACGACAGGAAACCACTGGGCGGTGGCGGTGTGGCCGGCTAAAAACAGCAGGCCTGCCGCAAAGAGTTGGATGGCTCGTTTCATACGTACAAAGGTACGGCTCTTGGCAGGTGGGCGAAGAGCCACAGAGCGATGGTGGGGTTTTGATGAGGGAGCGATGAGCTCTGCCATTCGGATAGCAGCATCCCTCTGCCCCATGTTCTTTGGGAATATACGGGAAGGGTGTGGATCGTTTTGTTCGGGTAATCCATGCGCCATTCGTTTGCACGTCCAATTTTGGCCAAAGGGGAAGTACCTGGGGTTTTTAAACCTTTTCCAAGTGCTCCTTATGCAGAAGGTTGGAGGGGGTCGGATGGGAGGATTTGTGCATCGACGTACAAAAGAGCGTCCACGGTGTTGAAGTCGGGGTCCCGGTTAAAGGCAATGACACGGGCGTTTTGGCCGAGGTATTTTTTTAGCAAAATCGGCAATTTGAGTCCTCCCGGCTCGACTTCCTCCAGCATCCGGTCGAACGCTTTGAGGTCCAAAGGAGTGCTTTGCGCCAGGTATTTTTTGTCGGCTTTGGAGAGGCGCAGATGGAAGGGCTTTTTGGGTCGGAAAGAGGGACTCCAGTCGGCATCCCAGAAATGGGTTTTCACAAAGCCCAGCATAAACCGCTGGGAATGGCTGGAATAGTGGTTGGAGATGGAAACGCACCCCATGAGGTACCTCCTGTTGTTGGGGTCTTGGGCGGCGAAGGCCAAAATACCGCGCCAAAGCAGGTAGAGCGGCAGAGGTTTTTGCTGGGCTTCCGGAACTACAAAGGCCCGGCCCATTTCCACGGTTTTTGCCAACAACGGAAGTGCTGGCTTTTTTAAGCGGAAAAAGGCGCTGAGGTACAGGCCTTTTTTGCCGTATTTGGGCAAAATTTCCGATCCGAGTCCTAGGCGGTAGGCACCCCAAATTGTTTGGGCGCGGGTGTTCCAGAGGATGAGGTGGTGGTAGGTGGGGTCAAAGCGGTCTACGTCCAACGGCATGCCGGATCCTTCGCCAACGGCCCGGAAAGCGGTTTCCCGCAGGCTGCCCAAGGTTTCCAGCAGGCCGGGGATGGAGTCCCCTTGGGCCACAAAAACGACCAAGTCGGCCTGGCTGACCAGGGGGGCGTGTTTGGACAAGTGGTGTTTCACCGCCTCGCGGAAGGCGTCGGGATTGGGGATCGGGGCAATGGGTGCAGGGG
>JBILEM010000002.1:0-20253 GCA_044352085.1 Schleiferiaceae bacterium | reverse complement strand
CGTGGTATCCGGCCCCTTCGGCAATCAGCATAACCCCAATGAGAATAAGGAAAGCCAACGCCAGCACTTGCAAAGAAGGGTGTTTTTCAATCACTCCAGCGATTTTCCCACTAAAGAGCAACATAACGATCAAACTTACCACAATCGCTCCCACCATGATGGGCAGGTTTTGGGTCATGCCAATGGCGGTTAGAATGGAGTCGAAACTGAAAACAATGTCCAGCAAAGCGATTTGAAAAATGATGCCCGCAAACTGCTTTGCCACATCAACATTTTTTCCGTTGTCAATGCCTTCTTCGGTCTCCATGATCTCGAAGATTTCCTTGGTAGACTTGAATAGCAAGAAGAAGCCTCCTGCAAAAAGTATCAAATCGCGACCGGATACAGGGTGTTCAATAACTTGAAAGAGAGGCTCTTTGAAATGCATGATCCACGTGATGGAGAGAAGCATGAGCACCCGGAAAACCAAGGCTAAAGCGATGCCCATGAACCGAGCCTTGGGCCGAATGGCCGGGTCCAATTTGTTGGTCAGGATAGAAATAAAAATAATGTTGTCTACCCCCAAGACGATTTCCAAAAACGTCAGGGTTATAAAGGCAAAAAGAAGCTCCATCATACGTGGGTCAAAGGTAAGTGGAATTTAAATGATTGGGCAATAACGGCCCTTTATTCCAGGGAGAGGATTTCAGCCGAGGCGCTTAAGTCGCGTTGCTGAATAACGACGGTGGCCGCGCCTCGCACCGGAAATTCCCACGTAAAGGAGGTCCCATCGTGCCGGTTTTTGGAGGCCGTGTAAAGAAGTCTCCCCGTTCGGTCAAACACCCGCAATTCCAGAGGAGCGGTCCCATGAGGCAAGACGCGCACTTCGCCTCGTCCTTTTTCGCGCGAGGTGGCCCAGTCAATCAAGTGCGGTCGTAGACTTCCTTCGGCTACATGAAGCGCCCCACGAATCCAGTACACTTTGAAAAGTTGCGCGGTGGATTGGCTAGACCCGGCGCTGTTGCCAAAAAATACGAGAGGCGCTCCGGAAACAATTCCGCCGTAGATATACCCTATAAAGACCGAGTCACCGGTAAGCTCAGCCAATCGAATCAATCCATAGGCGTCTCTGGGAACTCCTGGTGCCAGGAGGAATTCGGAAGAGGCACCTAGAAACTGGGGCAAGGCGGTGCTCAACGGCCGCTCCGACCACATTCCGTTTTGGTGGCTCACCAGTCCGATGGTTTTTACAAAAGGGACGTTGGGATCTGCCGATAAGCCTCCACCGGGAGTGGGTATGTACTGGGCTATTCCTCCAAAAAAGACGGCGGCATACGCCTGGGTCAAACTGTCGTACAAGCCCAAAGAAGCGCAGTGGTATTGGTTCAATCGCTGGGAAAAACCCGATGGAGTCCAGACAGAATCTCCGTTCCAAGCAACGCCGCTTGTGTAGGGAAGGTCGACCCCTCTTTGGAAAACACCACTGAATCCCAGTAAGTAAGCCAAGGTGTCGCTCCGAAAAGGCAATACGTTCCAATCCCGACGGTGCAAGCGCAAGGTATCCGAGATCTCCGTGTAATTGCCAATTCGAAAGGAATTGGAACTGTCTGAAGGAGTCCATTGTGCCGCTTTGCTTGCATACGTTTGGGTGTAAGTGGCATGGCCCATGGGATTGTAGGCGCCATCAAAACGATGTCCGCCCAGTAAAACCAACGTTTCGTCCCAAGCCATAAGTTTTCCACCTGTTACAGCGAAACGGCTGTCGGTTTTACTTTGGATGCAGGAATGCAGTCCGATGCCTCCATTTTTAACGGAGGAAATGGCCTGACTGAGGTGAATGCGCGTAATTCTGGGATGGGTAACGTGGGTTCCGCTGGAGGAAGACAAGCCGTATCCGCCGGTGAGATACATCCAATCCCCCAATGTGGCCGCTTGGAGGTTGGTGCTCTTGAATTGATCCCGAACCTCCATGGGCAAGCTATCTGTGGGAACAGACCACATTCCCCCCGTCTGTGGGTTTAGCACCCAAAGGGTTTGGGGTTGGCCGGCGCTGGAAAAGGCCGCCCAGGGCTGGCGTTGGTGCAAGCCGTCGGTCCGTCCTCCTACAACCAACCATTCCCCCTGCCATTCTCCGATGGCAAAAGACTGCAACGCGGGCCAATTGGCCCAGGATACGGATTCCAACGATACGTTGGCAGGTTGCGCAAATACAGAGGAACGGTTCGCTAAAAATGCCAAAACAATCCAACCAACCGAAGATGCAAGGTGCCGTATTTTCATCTCGGTAAGGACGGGAGAAAAAACGACAAACTTCGTGATTCAGGTCACATGTACGGGCTTTTACACCTGCAAAACTCCGGGGTTGTATTTTTTTTCCAGCGGAGCGTTGTTGGACATTTCCAGCCCCATGGATAGCCACTGGCGGGTATCAGCAGGGTTTATGACCGCATCTACCCACAACCGTGCAGCGGCGTAGTACGGGGTGGTTTGCGCATCGTACCGGGCGCGGATTTTTTGGTACAATTCGTTCTCTGCATCGGGGTTCGCCACCTGGTCAATGCGCGATTTTTCAATTTGCAACAAGACTTTCGCAGCTTGTTCGCCGCCCATTACCGCCAATTTGGCCGTAGGCCAGGCAACAATCAAGCGCGGGTCGTAGGCTTTTCCGCACATCGCGTAGTTGCCAGCACCGTAGGAATTTCCCACAATCACTGTGAATTTTGGAACGACGCTGTTGGCCACGGCATTGACCATTTTCGCTCCGTCTTTGATAATGCCTCCGTGTTCGCTCCTGGACCCTACCATGAATCCGGTAACGTCTTGGAAAAAGACCAACGGAATGTTCTTTTGGTTGCAATTGGCAATAAAACGGGCTGCTTTGTCTGCGGAGTCGCTGTAAATAACGCCCCCAATTTGCATTTCGCCTTTGCCGGATTTGACGACTTGGCGCTCATTTGCTACAATGCCTATGGCCCAACCGTTGATTCGGGCATAACCGGTTAAGATGGTTTTGCCGTAATCGGCTTTGTATTCCAGCCAGCTGCCAGCGTCAATCATACCGTCCAGCAGGTTGCGCATTTTGTAGGGCTTGCCTTCAACCGGGATTAGCGTGGAAAAGTCTTCCGGGGTTAGGGCTGGAGCCACAGGATCCACCCGGTCCCACCCGGCAAGGGGGCGGCTGCCCATTTTATCCACCAAGGACCTCAGACGCTCCAAAGCGGCGGCGTCGTTGGGCACGGAATAGTCAACGACCCCGCTGATGGCGCTGTGGGTGTGGGCCCCGCCCAAGGTTTCGTTGTCAATATCTTCGCCAATGGCTGCCTTTACCAAGTAACTACCAGCCAAGAAGATAGAACCCGTACCTTCAACAATCAATGCCTCGTCGGACATGATGGGCAAATAGGCGCCTCCAGCGACGCAACTCCCCATAATGGCTGCCAACTGGGGCACTCCCAACGAACTTAATTGGGCGTTGTTCCGGAAAATGCGCCCAAAATGTTCTTTGTCGGGGAAAATTTCGTCCTGCATAGGCAAATACACCCCCGCTGAATCTACCAAATACAGGATGGGAATTCGATTTTCCAAGGCAATTTCTTGGGCCCGAAGGTTCTTTTTTCCGGTCATTGGAAACCACGCACCTGCTTTCACGGAGGCATCGTTGGCTACGACCAGGCACTGTCGGCCTGCCACATAGCCCAACACGACTACCACCCCCGCGGAGGGTGCCCCCCCGTGTTCTTCGTACATTCCTTCGGCTGCCAAAGCGCCAATCTCGAGCTGGGGTTTTCCCGGATCGAGCAGCCCTGCCACCCGCTCGCGTGCGGTCATTTTTCCTTGGGCCCGAAGTTTTTCTTGCTTCTTTGCCCCACCTCCCGCATGGGCCACGGCCAACCGGGCGTTTAATTCATCGAGGAGGCCTTGGAGGAGTTCTTTTTGGGATGCCATAGAGGGAGAACAGGTTGAAAGTGGAAGAAATTAGTTGCCAAAAGGGTTTACGCGGGTATCTGCGGAAGCGGGGAGTACCCATCTACCGGCCTCGCGCATCAAAGCGGAGGCGGGAGCGTCGTCGGACACCCACAGCACCAGTTCAAGCCCACCGTCGGACAGGGTATTGAGCAAGAGGAGATCGGGGAGAGCATCGTTGAGTAGATTCGCGGCAACATACAATTCGGGAATGGGCTGCACCGTTCCCGAATCAACCGATTGCCAAAGGGTTTGTTCCAGGATTTGATCTCGGAGGTCTTTTTGTCCGACGATTGTAAGCCGATAATCGCTGATGGTTCGTTCTTTTTCAACAAAGGAAACGGTTCCGAATGCCTGCAACGACCACGGACCAAACTCCGAAGGAAAGCGATGTTCCGTACCGGGTAGCAAGGCAGCTTGCTCGGAGGGAAGCCGCATCCACCGTTGGGATACGGTATCCAACGGAAAGGGCACACCCAACAGAAAGAGGGCCCCTTCTCCGCGGTTGTGGACCACGTCAAATTCCAACCCTTTGGACATTTTTACCCGGCTCAATTGCGCATTGACCCGAGCCGTTTTGCAAACGATTTGACCTTCTTCGTCGGACGGGAAATAGGCGTACCACAGATTCGAAAAGTCCAATTCATCCAGCACTCCGCCGTAGTTATACACTTCGGTAGCCAATTGAAGCGGACTGCGCAACCATTGTTCTTGGGTGCGTTTTTCTACTCCCGCCAATCCCCCTTCTTCGTGCCATTGAAGGGCCGAGTCCCGGGCATAGCCCGCCGGGAGATTTAAAAAAAATCGGACGGCCGCAGTGTCGGATTTCCAAGCAAAATCTGGTCGTTCGCGCAAGGACGCAATCCTTACGATTTGACCCGTCGAAAGGCTGTTCCACGACTCGGCAATGCGGATTTGAGCGTGTAAGCCCACCGATTGCAGGAGCAAAAAAGTCCCAATCAGCGCACGGAGTAGGGTTGTTTTTTGCATCATTTAAAGGTACAACGCAGGACCTTCCCGCAACAAGGATTCTGTCCAACTCACTCCGCCGGAACCTGCAAGGATTCCTTTTTTTGGGGAGAAATCAAGTGTAGGTCGTTTTTGGGCCAGCGGGGGCAACGTAGCGCCCCACTGATCAGCCATCCAGCTATTCATTTGGAGAACATAGCGGTGCCACAAAGGCTCGGTATCAAGAACAAGGTGTTCCAACTCCGGCCCCAATACTTCCCAAAAGGGCAGGGGCGACCAGTGGGTTTGCAGCGTTCGCCATAAGTGTTTGCGCCAGGGCGAGGAGGGATCCATGCGGGCATTCCAGCCCGTTCGACCTGCGTCATGGGCCATGGGGATACTGAAATCGAGCCAGGCGACCGATTCCAAAGCGCTATTTGTTGTTCCACCTTCGGAGGAGGCATTCCGTTGCGACAAACGCAACCGGTTTCGAAATGTTTGTTTCGGAAACGGTTCTTCTAACCCAATTTGGGCACCCGGTTGCATGGCGGCTTCCCACCACGCCTTCCCTGGCAAAATTAGGAGTGGGAGGACCGTTTCTTCCGGGTGTACCATTCGTTGATTCCCCACAACAGGGCAATAATCGCTCCAATGGGTAACAAATGAGACTGTTGAGGTCCGTCGCCGTGCACAAAACTGAAAACCCGGTTCCATCGAATCCGGTCCATTCCTTTGGCAAAAACATCCCAGCTAAAGAAGACAAAAACCGGTTTGCCTACAATGTGGTCCTCGGGTACAAATCCCCAGTAGCGGGAGTCTTCGGAGTTGTGCCGGTTGTCCCCCATCATCCAGTAGTAGTCCATGGAAAAGGTGTACGAATCGGTAGGTTTTCCGTCCACCAGGTAGTTTCCATTTATAAACTCAAGCGTATGCCCTTCGTACGCGGTGATGCACCGTCCGTATTTATTAACATGGTCTGGGTTTAGGGGGATAGTGGCTCCTTTTTTTGGAATCCACAAAGGTCCGTAGTTGTCTCGTGACCATTTGTACACCAAGGTGTCGGAATGACCGCCAACGGGGTTGGGAAACAACGGACGGCTGTCGATGAAGTTGGCCAAAAACCACGCCTCTGCCTGGGGTACTGAATCGCCGTACCCAACGCGCATCGCATTCTTTGGACTGATTAATGGACGAACTTCCACCACACCGGGATAACTCTTGAATCCTTCAACAGCTGTACTGCTTATAGTAGCAACAAATTCGTTTTGGGAAAGAGCCAAAATGTCGGAGACGTTTTGGTTGTTTACTTGGTAATTGTCCGGTATGTAATTGAGGTCAAAACTCTTTTTGAGGGACATGGGATTGAATCCGGTACCGTTGGTCCGCACGTAGTAGGAGAACTGGCCGTTGCTGCGTTCGGGCAATTCCGTTGCTGTGCCGTTGATGAATACCTGACGGTCCACAATGGTCAAGGTATCCCCGGAAACAGCAACACACCGTTTAACGTAGTGTTCCTTTTTGTCCACAGGCCGGTCCGGCTCAGCAGGGTAGTTGAAAACGACAGCGTCGCCCCGATCTACTTGGGCAAAAGCCGGCAACCGAAAATACGGTAGCGAAATGCCCTCCCAATAACTGGGCAATTCTGTACCAGGTATCTTGTTGTGAGTCAGGGGTATAGATACAGGTGTAAAGGGCATCCGCAAACCGAATCTCCACTTGTCCACAAAAAGATAGTCGCCCACAAGCATGGATTTCTCCATGGAAGATGTGGGGATGTTGAAGGCTTCAAAGGCCACCGCTCGCAAGGAACCGGCCGCCACCACCGCAAACAAAATGTTGTTAACCAAGGTGCCAATTCGGCGTTTGATCAAGTCGTTGTCCCGCGTACCGCGCACCAGGGGCTGCGTATGGCTCAGGTAACCCAGGTATCCCCCCAACGTCAAGACACTGAACACGGTGTGTTTGGTTTCCCGGAAGCCGTGCATGTGCAGCAGTTCGTACGTGATGATCAACGACATAACATTGTCGATCACCGGAACATAGGCAAAGAAAGCCCAGTAGGTTGGGCGGTCGGCGAGTTTCAATACCTGAATGGTACGCCAAACAGGAACAAAGGCCCACCACGCTGGCAGGTTATTGGCGGTAAAAAATCGGTAGGTAAACAGCCCGCGGAAGGCGGTTCCCACCAAATAGTACAGCAAAATCCCCATATTACAGGTAGCGTTTTACCAATTCTTCAACCAAAGAGCGGTCAGACCACCCGTCGGCTGTGGCTTGGTAGGTTAAGACAATCCGATGCCGCAAAACAGGCACCGCAATGGCGGCTATGTCTTCTTTGTCTGGGGCATTTTTCCCGTGCAAGAACGCGTGTGCTTTGGCCGCTTGAATCAAGGCCTGGCTTGCACGAGGTCCTGCGCCCCATTGGATGTAGGTTTTACCCTCTACGGCCAGGGGATTTCGGGTAGCGTGGACCAACTTCACGGCGGCCTCAACGACCGCAGGCGGTACCGGCATTTCGGCTATGTCTTGCTGCATCCGGATCCAATCTTCCGCAGACCACACCGCTTGTGTAGAAGGGGTATGTCCCGTGGTAGTGCGTTGAACAATGGCAATTTCCTCTTCCAGGGAAGGGTAGCCCAATTCAATCAGAAACAAGAAACGGTCCAATTGCGCCTCGGGCAGGGGATACGTGCCCTCCTGTTCAACGGGATTCTGGGTGGCTAAAACAAAAAACGGCTTGGGCAAGAGCATGGTGTTGCCCATCGCCGTAACACTCCGTTCTTGCATCGCCTCCAACAGGGCACTTTGGGTTTTGGGTGGGGTTCGGTTGATTTCGTCGGCCAACAAAACTTGCGCAAAGAGGGGACCTTTTTGAAAGACCAATTGCCGATCCGCATTGAGCATTTCGGTACCCACCACGTCGCTCGGCATTAAATCCGGAGTGAATTGAATTCGGCCGAAATCCAAGCCAGACGCCTGGGCCAAACTCTTTACCAAAGTAGTTTTTGCTAGGCCGGGAACGCCGACCAGCAAGGCATGGCCGTTGCAAAGCATGGCCATGAGCACCAAGTCGACGGCTTCTTTTTGCCCAACGACGGTTTTTTCAATTTCCGTTCTCAGTTTAGCGATCATAGGGGCAGGGGGCAATTTTGGAAAACGGGATCGATTCGGATGTAGGTGGAGGTGCCCTTGTCTTTGATCCACTTTTTAAAAACGTCGTTCCTTTTTTGGTTTTCAGCCAGGGCCTTGAGTTTGGTGAAATCTTGCCCCAGATTCGCCCGGTGGGGTTCGGTGCGGTTAATGCGTTTCACCACCCGGAACAACATGGTTCCATCCGGCTCCCGGTACAGGGCCACGGGACTCAATCCGGTGGAATCTACCTGGTCCAGTTGGACCAGAAGGTCCGCGTTTAAATCGGCCAAGTCCCATTTTGTGTCTGCTGTGTTTGGATTCATGGCAATGCCGCCATTGGCGGAAGTGGGTTTGTCATCCGAAAAACGGGCAACCGCATCTCTCCAAGCTATGGTTCCGGATACCAAGGCTGAACGCAGGCTATCCAAGGTATTCGCGGCACGCTCTACATCGGCTTCTTCTACCCGTGGTTTAATCAAAATATGACGCATATCCAGTTCCTCACCTCGCTTGGTTTGCACCTGGCAGATGTGAAATCCATATTCGGTCTCAAAGGGGTCCGAAACCTCTCCGGGCTTCAAATTAAAGGCAATGGCTTCAAATTCTTTAACAAATTGACCTCGCTTAATTCCCTTGTATTCGCCCCCGGCCTTGTTGGATCCAGGATCCTCGGAATACAAGATTGCCATGCTCGCAAAACTGGAGCCCCGTTCAATCCGTGCTTTGAGTGACTTTAATCGATCGATGGCTTCTTCTTTGGAAGCTGTGCTTACCCGCGGTTTAATACACAATTGGGCATACTCCACTTCGGCATTGATCAAGGGCAGAGAATCGGCTTGGATTTGCTTTACAAAATCGGCCACGTCTTTAGGCGTAAGCTCCACTTTCTCGGTCAGAGTGGATTGCATCCGCTGGGCCGTCATTTGGTTTTTCATCAAAGGCCGGAGGTCTTCTTTGATCTCCAAAATGGACTTTTTGTAGTATTCCTCCAGCTTTTTTTGCGATCCAATTTGGTAGGCCAATTGCTCAATACGGCGGGCAATGGCATCGTCTACTTCTGCATCGGAAACGACGACCGAATCAATTTCCGCATGGTGAAGGAGTAATTTCTCCACGACCATTTCCGAAAATACAGCACACAAGCTCGGTGGGGTTTGTCCGGACTGGGCAAATTCCCGATCAAGCGCTTCCTTTTGCTGGTACACTTCCGAATGCAGAACAATTTCCTTGCCGATCACCGCAGCAATACCATCGACTTGGTTTGCAGGCATCACCGGAGTATTCACCGGTTGGGCAAACAGTACAGATCCGAAAACGGTTGCGGAACACAGAGCCGAAGCAAATAAAAAGCGCATCAGGGACGGCTTAATTTTTCTTGCAAAGATTGCCACGCTGCGGCGTCGATGGTAACCGGGTATTTGTTCTTCAAAGATTCCATCCATTGCTGCTCCAAGGTTTTCTGGTAATCAGCAATAACTGCGCCACGCACTTCCCGCATTGCCTTGGGCTCAGGTGCACGCAAACTCTTCACCCACACCAATTCAGTGGGGGAAGTACGGGTAAGTCCGGTTGCCTTTGCAGATAAGAGGAGTTCTTGTTCCCGGCTGAGGTTTTGGGATCCCTTTTCGGCATCGACCGTAGTCAAGCGAACAGCCAGCGGATTTTTGCTGCTCAATAAAGAAACGGCCTTGGCAGGTTCGGTTCCTTTGTTCAACAAACGGAGCAGTTTGCTCGCAGTGGCTTCGTCAACGCACTGGTATACTTGTCCGCTCCGGCGCTCATTCCACGAATACGCGCTTTTGTTAGTTTCAAAAAAGGCATTCAGTCCTGCCGTGTCTTTGGATGCTTTGTCCCAAACCATCTCCCGCGTCAATTCAAATACCAAGATTCCTTCCTTGTATTCGTTGGCCAAAAACCGGAAGGCTGGGAACTTCGACGGCAACAAGGCCTCCTCTTCGGTTAGCAACCAATCGTCTAAACGACGAGAAAGGGCCTCGTAGGCCACTGTTTTAGCATTTTTTCCTGGACGGGGTTTTACTTGAACGGTCTGGAGCCATTGCAAAGCCTCCCACTGAGAAAATTCCTTGGTTGTAGAGGTACCGGGAAGGGTCAGGGTAGCCAAAGGCTTGTCCCATTTTTTTGAAGGAGATGGAGCGTTCCAGGTCCCCTTGGTAAAATTGGAGTCCACGGTAGCCAAGATCTTCTTCAAGGCTTTTGGATCCGACTTCAATGCGTAAGATGCACGCAATTGATTCAAATAAACGGTTTTGGAGGCATTGCTGCGGGCATCCCGTCGAATTTTTGCTTCCAATTCCGATTTGATATCGGCCAGGGCAGGAACGTTTACTTTGCGAATTCGCTGGGCAATGTGCCACCCAATTTTGGTTTTAAAAGGCGCTGTGTAGGCACCGTCTGAGGCAAGATTAAAGACGGCTTCCTCAAACTCTGGGAGCATGTCGTTCATGCCAAAAACGGGAAGACGTCCTTGATTTTTAGCGGACGTTTTGTCCATGGAATAGGTTTTTGCGAGTTCGCTAAAATCTGCCCCCGTGTTCAATTGCTCGAACAAGGCCTTTATTTGCGCTTCGGCATTGGTTTCCGATGGATTTTCGGGGTTGTCCATGAGCAAAATATGCGCGGCCTCCATTTTGTACCGTGCGGGTCTGCGCTCAATAACTTTTACCAAGTGGTAACCGTAGGGGGAGCGCACAGGCATGGAAATTTGTCCAACAGGAGTGTTGTAGGCAGCAGATTCAAAGGGGTAGACCATTTGAAAAGCGGTGAACCAGCCCAGATCCCCGTTGCGCTGGGCGGAATAGGTGTCGGAGGAGATTTTTTGGGCCAAGGTGCCAAAGTCTTCTCCGTTTACCAAGCGTTGACGGATTTTAATGAGTTCTTGGTACACGCGAGCAGTGTCCTCTGGGAGAGCGTCTTCGGCCAGGTCCAGCATGATGTGGGCCGCATGTACATCGGTTTGAAGCCGTTCGTAGGCTTCCTCCAAGATGCGGGCATCGGCCAGCTTGTCCGTCATGTATGGCTTCACCAATTGCTTGTAGTAGGACTGGTATTCCTGCTGAAAAGCAGGCACTTGATCTTTTTCCAAGACCGTGGCTTCGGCCACCTTGCGTTTGAATGCTATGTACAGGTCGAGGTACTCTTGAGGAGTCTTGGGGTCGATTTGTTTTCCAATGTCTTTATTTTTGTTAAAGACATATTCAAACTCGTCCGCGGGAACGGCAACGGGACCTTTGGGCGTAGATAAGGTAAACAACTGGGCCTGTGCCACCAGGGACAGGCATCCGAAGGCAATGGCAAGATTCTTTTTCATAGCGCCCAAAGATAGCCAAAAGGCACGTGAAAATGGCGTTTGAAAGTACCTTTCCCGTCGGGTGGTATCAAAAAAAAATGCTCTTTTCGGAGGGCTCTTCGCCCCGGTATGTGGGATTATTCTTGGGATGATTTTTCGAATAGGAGGCTAGAGACCGAATGAACTCCGGCGGGGGCCTGGACCAATTTCAAGGCGCATAAAAGGGCTCCCGCTGCAAAACCGTCTCGGCTTAGCGCTTCGTGCTCCAAAACCAGCCTGTCAACCGAGGAGGCAAAAGTCAAAACGTGGGTGCCTGGGGCTGGATCTTTTCGCTCCCACGTGACGGGTACGTCTTGAAGGCCTCCGGACTCCAACAGGGCGTGGAGGGTCTTTGCTGTGCCCGAAGGGGCGTCCACCTTGGCGGTGTGGTGGATTTCGTGGACCGAAGTGCGGTATTCGGGCCAATGCGAAAGGAGTTCAGCGGCGTAGTGAGCGAGCTGAAAAAAAAGGTTTACGCCCACGCTGAAGTTGCTGGCAACCACCATTTTCCCTTTTTTATCCAAACACAGCTTTTCTGCGGTTGCAAGTTGGTCGTTCCAACCGGTCGTACCGCAGACCACCGGTATGCCGGCGGTCAATAGCCGGGTAACATTTTCAGCACCGGATTCAGGGTGGGTAAATTCGATGGCCACCTCGGCATCTTGCCACGATTGATTCGGATCTTCCCACTGGCCGCGTTGTATTCTGGCTACGATTTCATGTCCGGCAGCAAGGGCAAGGGCTTCAATGGCTTTGCCCATTTTGCCGTATCCGATCAGTGCGATTTTCATGGTGCGGTGCGTGAAGTTTGAGGCAGAAGTTGGATGTGGACACCGATACCCGCTCCCCAATCGGCTGGAGATACCCGGGCTTGGAGTTCTAAATTTCGGGAAACATCAAAGGAATACAAGTGCCCCCCCACGTGGGCGTCCAACACCTGAAATCCCCATGCCGCTAGCATTCCCAAAGCGGCGTAGTCCCGGGACCGTCGGGCGGTGTTTTTCAAAGACAACAACTGCGTAGGGGTGTACTGCCCCACGTAGGGGTCGATGGTCAAGGGGTCGTTGTCCAATCGGTAATCCAAAGCAAGAGCGTAGTGAGTCGTTTGGGCTTGTTGGGTGTACAAGAAGTACCCGGTAGCGCCGATAAGACCGTAAACCAGAGGAATTTTCCAGTATTCGCGGTTGTAAAATTGTCCGGCACCTGGAACCACTGCGCTCAGGGCGGCAGCGGTTTGGGGTCTTCCCCAGCGGGTTGGATGAACCGGATCCATGACCGAAGCGCTGTCGGGATTAAGCTCTTGATTTGCAATTAGGGGGGAGTGGAAGGCCAACAACAGCCCCAACCCTCCAACAAATACCCATTTCGCGGGCATTAAGCCTCTATTTTCAGGCCCAGTTGGTCTGCCAGCCGAAGCAAGTCGCCCTCTGAGGAATACTGCACCACCAGAGTTCCTTGTCCTTTTTTACCGGGTTTCAATACAACCGGGGTTCCCAATTGCGCACTCCAGTGGTCGGCCAAACGTTGGAAAGGGTTCGAGGCCATGACTAAGGGGGTCGACGAGGATCCCGGTGCTTGGGATTTCTGTTCCCGGTACAGGCGCACGGCCTCTTCCACCTTGCGCACACTCCACCCTTGAGCTACACACTGTTGGTACATGCTTTCCTGGAGGTCCAAGTCGGGGAGGGAGGAGAGGGGGCGAGCGTGGCCAAAGTCAATCATGCGTTCCCGCAATCCAGCTTGCACCAAAGGCGACAGGCTCAGCAATCCCACGTATTGGGCAACGACAGCACGTGATTTTCCGACCCGCTGGGCGCATTGGTCCTGAGTGAGTTGGCATTCGTCCATCAACCGGCGATAAGACATAGCCACCTCAATGGCGTCCAGATCTCGGCGCTGAATGTTCTCAACCAGTGCCATTTCCAGCATTTGCTGGTCGTCGGCCAAACGGATGTAAACGGGAACGGTGGTGAGTCCAGCCATTTGGGAAGCCCGCCAACGACGTTCGCCCGATATCAACTGGTAACGTCCGGAAGGCAGTTTGCGCACCGTAAGTGGCTGTACGATGCCTAAGACGGCAATGGAGTCCGCTAATTCTTGAAGACCTGCTGGGTCAAAATAGGTGCGGGGTTGGAACGGATTTTTATCGATGGAATCAACCGGTACCGACAACATGCCTCCGATGACTTCTCGAGCGCCTGGGTCCGCCGAATGAACAGCTTTTTCAGCCAACTCCGAAGGTTGCGCCAGAAGCGCATCCAAACCACGGCCCAGTACTTTTTTTTGCGGAGTTGCCATTTTACGAAATTACAGAATTCCGGGCAATCACTTCCTTTCCAAGATCCAAATACTTGGAAGAACCAGCAGAGGCCGCGTCGTACATCAAAATACTCTGACCAAAGGAAGGTGCTTCGGATAATTTTACATTGCGCGGAATAATGGTCTCAAAAACCAACTGTTGAAAGTGCTGTTTGACTTCCTCAACGACTTGATTGCTTAGACGCAATCGAGAATCGTACATGGTTAAGAGCATGCCTTCTATGGTGAGGTCCGGGTTGTGAATTTGCTGGACGCTTTTGATTGTGTTCAATAACTTACCCAGTCCCTCCAAGGCAAAGTATTCGCACTGAATGGGAATAATGACAGAGTGCGCTGCCGTTAGGGCATTTAGCGTAACCAAACCCAAGGATGGGGCACAGTCAATGAGAATGTAATCGTATGCATCCAAAACCGGCAAAAGCGCTTTCTTCAACATGTGTTCCCGTTCGGGTTTGTCTATCAACTCCAATTCGGCAGCAACCAAATCCATACGGGTAGGGAGCAGGTCCACATTCGGAGTTTCCGTAGGCAAAATGCCCTCTTGGGCAGTTGCCGTGTGCTCCAAAACCTCGTAGGTCCCGGCCACATTGGCGGTGGGGTCAAATCCCAATCCAGACGTCGTATTGGCCTGGGGATCTGCATCGATGAGCAATACCCGTTTTTCCAACAAACCCAGCGCTGCCGCAAGGTTTACGGCGGAAGTGGTCTTGCCGACTCCCCCTTTTTGATTGGCCAATGCAATGATTTTCCCCATGGTTGCAAAGGTATGCATTTGGGGGTACTTTGTGCGATAAAAGAAGGCAAAGGAAGTACCTTCGCCAAATGAAAGACTTCCGGACGACCGAGGCGCCGTCGCGCCATAATGATTTGGAAACATGGTCTACCAAAGACCTCTTGCATGGCATGAACCAAGAAGACCAGACGGTGGCTGTGGCCGTGGAAAAGGCCCTTCCAGCGGTGGAGAAATTGGTGGATGCCTTGCTTCCTGTTCTGCAATCGGGTGGTCGACTTTTTTACATTGGAGCAGGAACCAGCGGTAGATTGGGGATTTTAGATGCTTCCGAGTGTCCGCCCACTTTCGGAATCCCCCATGGTGTTGTAGTTGGTTTAATAGCGGGTGGGGATTCTGCCATTCGAAAGGCTGTAGAATTTGCCGAAGACGATATCGATCAGGCCTGGAAGGACTTATCCGCCCATGGAATCAATCCGAAAGATGCCGTTGTCGGAATTGCAGCCAGCGGTACGACTCCCTATGTGTTAGGGGGGGTACGCTCCGCAAAAGAGGCAGGTTGCCTAACAGGTGCCATTGTGTGCAATGCGGAATCTCCTTTGGCGGAAGCGGTCGATTTTCCGGTGGAGGTGGTTGTTGGGCCGGAGTTTGTGACGGGCTCCACCCGGATGAAAAGCGGGACCGCTCAAAAGTTGGTCCTCAATATGCTAACAACCGCATTGATGATTCGGTGGGGAAAGGTGCGGGGAAATCGGATGGTCGATATGCAAATGTCGAACGCAAAGTTGGTGAAGCGTGGCATTCGAATCCTTATGGAAATGGGCCCAATGAAGGAAGAACAAGCAGCGCGATACTTGGAACAGACCGGTTCGGTGCGCGCGGCTCTGGATGCGTTTAATTCCGATCAAAAGAAGGAATAAAAAATCCCGGAGCACGCTCCGGGATTTTTTTACTCGGCCATCATCGTCAAGACCAATTCCACAACATCTTCGGTACTCGGCTTGGAGAAGTAATCCCCATCGGAACCGTATGCCGGCCGGTGCGCTTGTGCGCTCAGGGTTCGGGGTGTTGCATCCAAATGCCGATACCCGCCTTGGACTTCTAAAATATGCTGCAGCAGGTAAGCGCTGGCACCGCCTGGTACGTCTTCGTCGAGTACAAGTAAACGGTTTGTTTTTTCCAACGACTTCCCGCACTCATGGTCCAAGTCGAAGGGGAGAAGTGTTTGAGCGTCAATTAGTTCAATGTCAATCCCCATCTTTTCTAGCCGTTCGCACGCTTCGGCCGCAATACGGAGGGTAGAACCATAGGATACCAGGGTTAAGTCGTTCCCGGCGCGCACGATTTCCGGCTTGCCCAAGGGTACCGTAAAGGTTCCCAAATTGGTGGGCATGTCTTCTTTGAGCCGGTATCCGTTTAAGCACTCAACAACCAGGGCGGGCTCATCGGCTTGAAGCAGGGTGTTGTAAAATCCAGCTGCCTGGGTCATATTTCGGGGAACACATACATACATGCCGCGCAGGCTGTGTACGATGGTTCCCATGGGGCTTCCGCTGTGCCAAATGCCTTCCAGGCGATGTCCACGGGTGCGAACGATTACAGGTGCTTTTTGGCCGCCTTTGGTGCGGTATTGCACGGTGGCCAAATCGTCGGACATTATTTGCAGGGCATACAAAAGATAGTCCAGGTACTGAATCTCCGCAATGGGACGAAGTCCGCGCATGGCCATCCCAATGCCCTGTCCCAAAATGGTTGCCTCCCGGATTCCAGCGTCGGCCACACGGGTTTCCCCGAATTCGGCCTGCAATCCCTCCAATCCTTGATTGACGTCTCCAATGGTGCCCGAGTCTTCCCCGAAAATCAAAGCTTCCGGATGCTGCTCAAAAATCGCCCGGAAATTATCGCGCAAAATCACACGACCGTCGGTCCAATTGGGGGAGCTATCAAACGTTGCAGGTACTTCGGTCACTCCTAAGGCACTTCCGCTGTGCAAATGGGACGAATACGCTTCCCAGCCCCCTTTGCGCTGCTCTTCGACCCAATGAAGGGCCTTCCGTTTTGCCTCGGAATCAGGCACGGTGACCAATAACTTCCGAACGGGAGCCAAACACTCACGACGCAGAGGTTCGCGATTGGACTTCAAGGCCTGAGCTTCGTCCGTCGCTCCTAGGGCTAACAAGTGATCCACGGCTTCATTGCGCACGGACAAAATAGGGGATAGGTAGGCCTCGAAGGCGGCTTTCTTTTCCTCTTTCACCCAATCAGCCGCCTCTTTTTCCAATTGCGTCAATTGTTCATCGGTAGCAAATCCGCTCTTTAAAATCAAGCGACGAAATTGCGCTAGGCAATCGTATTCTTTCTCCCAAGCCAACCGCTCTTTGGACTTGTACCGTTCGTGGGATCCGGATGTCGAATGACCTTGCGGCTGGGTGCATTCCTGAACATGGACCAACACGGGACAATGTTCTTCCCGGGCCCATCGCTCGGCTTCCTCGTAGGTTGCGACCAGTTGGGCGTAATCCCAACCCATGACGGTCAAAATTTTATACCCCAACTTGGTATCACTGGAAGCAAAGCCCATCAATACTTCCGAAATGCTTTCTTTGGTGGTCTGATGGCGCGCGTGAACGGAAATGCCGTATTCATCGTCCCACACACTGATCACCATTGGAACTTGAAGTACACCGGCTGCGTTGATAGTTTCCCAAAACAATCCTTCGCTGGTGGAAGCGTTTCCAATCGTTCCCCAAGCAACTTCGCTGCCGTTTCGGGTAAAAGCATTGTCGACGCCGAGCGTTCGGTACACTTTGGAGGCTTGAGCCAGACCCAGTAAGCGAGGCATTTGTCCGGCAGTCGGGCTAATATCCGCCGAGCTGTTTTTTTGTTCCATCAAGGACTTCCAAGCGCCATTTTCCTCCAAGGAGCGCGTAGCAAAGTGTCCGTTCATCTGACGTCCACCACTGGCAGGTTCGCGTTCCAAACTGGTGTCCGCATAGAGCGAGGAAAAGAACGAACGGACTGTCAGTTGTCCTATGGCCAACATAAAGGTCTGGTCCCGGTAGTATCCGCTCCGGAAATCCCCGTTTCTAAAAACCTTAGCCCAAGCAATTTGGGCCAGCTCTTTTCCATCTCCAAAAATGCCAAACTTGGCTTTTCCGGTCAATACTTCTTTTCGTCCAATTAGACTGGCTTCCCGGCTGACGACCGCCAATCGGTAGTCGGCCAGTACGGTATCCAAAAATCCGGGTTCCTGGGTCATAGCGCAAAGGTAAGGCGGAGTAACTTTGTCTGATTCAATGAAAAATCTATTCCACCTCAATCCCTATTTCCTTCGCTACCCCAAGCATTTGTTCGGGGGCGTGGCATTTGTCATTCTTTCCGTCCTCTTTCAGACCTATCCCGCTGTTTTTATCCGTGAAGCGTTTGCTTCGGTAGAATTGGCCATTGCCCACGGAGTAACGGATGCGCTCCATCAAGACTTGTTGCGTTACAGTTTGCTGATTCTCTTTTTCAGTGCGCTCCGCGGGTTGTTTACTTTTTTAATGCGGCAAACCCTTATTGTTATGAGCCGCCACATTGAATACGATTTGAAAAACGACCTGTACGCCCAATACCAGAATCTGGATGCCGCGTTCTACCGGAAAAACAACACCGGCGACTTGATGAACCGCATATCCGAAGACGTCAGCCGCGTCCGAATGTACCTGGGGCCTGCCGTTATGTACAGCATCAATACGTTTTTTGCCACGCTTTTGGCCTTGATTTTTATGTTTCGGGTCGACGTCGAATTGAGTCTTTGGGTGTTGGCTCCCATGCCCCTATTGGTATGGGCCATTTATAAGGTGAGCGACCGCATCAACAAGGCCAGTCAGGATGTGCAAGAACAGCAATCGCGGATGAGCACCTTTGCACAAGAAACGTTTTCCGGGATTCGGGTGTTGAAAGCATTTGCGGCTGAAGATTCTCAAAAATCCCGGTACCAGAAGGCAGCAGAAGATTCCTACCAAAAAAATGCACGGTTGTTTGAAATCAATGCCCTTTTTCAACCTTTGATGCTTCTCTTGGTGGGGCTGTCCACCGTATTGGCCGTTTGGATTGGAGGACTCGGGGTCATTGAAGGCAAGTGGTCCTCTGGTGTAATTGCGGAATTCATTTACTACGTCAACCTACTCACTTGGCCCATTGCCAGTATCGGTTGGGTGATGAGCCTTATTCAACGAGCGGAGGCCTCCATGGCACGCATTCATGAATTCATGCAAGAGAGGCCCATCGTAATAGGGCCGTTAGACGGATATCGTCCGGATCATGTGCGCGGAGAATGGACGTTTGAAAACGTTGGATTTACTTACCCCGATACCGGCATAGAAGCACTCAACGGGGTTGATTTTAAAATTGAACCGGGAGAATTGGTCGTTATTACCGGAAAAACAGGCAGCGGAAAATCCACGCTGGCACAGCTTCTTGTGAGGTCTATGGATCCGACGAGCGGCCGTATTTTGTTGGACGGAGTGGATTTGAGAAATTGGGATCTTCCGACCTTGCGAAAACACATCGCTTTTGTCCCCCAAGATGCCTTTTTGTTTTCGGACACAGTGGGGAATAACCTCCGTTTTGGAAGTCCGTTTGAGCGCAGCGAAGAGCAAGTGATTACTGCTTCAAAATGGGCATCTGTTCATGAAGATATTGCGGGATTCTCGTCCGGTTATGACACCGAGATTGGTGAACGAGGGGTGTCTTTGAGTGGGGGCCAAAAGCAACGTATTTCCATTGCGCGTGCCCTTTTGAAGGAGGCCCCCATTTTGGTCATGGATGACGCGCTAAGCGCCGTAGACACAAAAACAGAATCCACGATTGTCCAGGTTTTGCCCCAAGCTGTATCCGGGAGAACCGTTCTGTTAATTGCCCAAAGATTGACAGTAGGTCCACAAGCAGATAAAATTGTGGTACTGGATCAGGGTAAAGTAGCAGAATTGGGTACCCATAAAAAGCTTTTGGAAGAATCAGGAATCTATGCTAGTTTCGTTCAACTTCAGTCCCAGGAAAAAAAGAAGGGAATTGAGGTTACAAATGAGCCCAGAGATCATAAAACAAAAAATACAAAAGGAACTGCTTAGCTCTTTGATTGGCAACAGCGAAAAGAATGACGCAGCATCCATCGAATTGGCCGGTTCCTTTCAGCCGATGCCGCAATTGGGCCGAGGTGATTTTTTATGGAGGGCGGGTAGCCACAGTCCTTTTTTGTTTTTTTTGGAGAGCGGAGCTTTGGTTGAGACCTACAGCAAAGGAGTAAATACCTCCATGATTCGACTGGTCTCCCCTGGAACACTATTTTGGTGCGAGGATGTTGTCTTTTACAACCAAGGAGCGCTCACTCAAGCCAAAAGTTTGACCAATTCATCGGTTTGGTACTTAAGCCAAGAGGAGTTCTACCGCATTCACAAGGAGTTTGGTTCCGGATTTGATTTTTTGAATGCCTTTTCATTGGTTACATTAGGGAATTACCGGAGCCGAACGGCACAATTGATCCAATTGAATCCAGAAAAGAGACTGGCACATGCTTTGGGCCAATATCCTGCGTTGCTATCCTTGCTTACCCGGGATGAATTGGCCCGTTTTTTAGCATTGAGTCGTTCCACGTTGCATCGTGTTTTAAAGCAGGGTTATGGTCGATAACATAGAACGAGATTCAATGGACCAAGCCGATTCCAGCAAAATTCTTTTGGAATGTTTTCAGCAATCTTTCGGGGTTGATTTTGAGTTAAATAGATTGTGGCTTGAAAGGCTGGTTGAAGCCTACGATGGTCCTCATCTCCTCAATCCGGGTGACTTACTTTGG
>JBILEM010000068.1:0-6985 GCA_044352085.1 Schleiferiaceae bacterium | reverse complement strand
TGGTGGAACAAGGCGTCTTGGGAACCGAAGTGGGCTGCGGTGTTGCCCGGCTCAACGGCGTTGCTACGGTACTGGAAATCACGGAAATCGTCTCCGAAAATGCCTTTTTTGACTACGAAGCCAAGTACCAGGGAGCTTCGCAAGAAATCACCCCCGCCCGGCTGCCCAAGGCCACTTCCGAAGAAATCCGGGACATGGCCCTGCACCTGTACGAAGGCCTGAACCTCAAAGGCGTGGTGCGCTGCGACTTCATTGTAGAACAAGCCAGCGGACGCCCCACCCTCATCGAAATCAATTCCGTGCCCGGACTCGGCCCGGCCAGCATTGTGCCGCAGCAAGTGGTCGCCAGCGGCCGCACCCTCACCGACTTTTTCACCCTCTTGCTCCACGAAACCCTGCGAGATGCCCAAAACCGCGCTTTTTCCCGGGTCCTTTGACCCCTTCACCCTGGGCCACGAGGACATCGTGCGCCGGGCGCTTCCCCTATTCGACGGTTTGTACATCGGCATAGGCGAAAACCAAGACAAGCGCTACCAGTACACCCTGGAAGAACGCATGGCCATGGTGCAGGCGCTTTACGCCAACGAGCCCAAAATCCAAGTAGTTTCTTACAGCGGACTCACCGTGCATTTTGCCCACACCCTGGGCGTGCAATTCCTGCTGCGCGGCATCCGAAATCCGTCGGACTTCGAGTTTGAGAAATCCATTGCCCAAGCCAACCGGCAAATGGTACCCGACCTGGACACCGTTTTCCTCCTGACCACCGCCCGGTACGCCTACATATCGTCCTCCATTGTGCGCGACGTCATCCGCCACGGCGGCGATGCTTCGGTATTCCTCCCCGACGGATTGCAGTTACCGGCCCGCCCGTAACCTTTGCAAACGGAGCGACAGCACAAGACTGAATTCAAAAGAAACGCCCCAAAGGCACTCCCCTCTTCTTCCTCCCTACCTCCGGGACAAACCGGTTGCAAAAGCAGCCTCTTCCACCTCCTTGAGGGTGGCATAGGACGCCTCCGCCAGAAACCAGCAGTCCTCTTGGGGCACCCACTCGGCGCGGGAAATCCGCTCTTCTTTTTGCGGCGTCAAGACCGGCACTCCGTCCACCTCCATCGCGTACCAATGGGTCGTTTTGACAGCAATCTGGCCGTTCAAAGGGTACCGGTGGACCGTCTGGCAAAGCGGAGCAACCAGGCGAACTCCCTGAATGCCACACTCTTCCTCCACCTCCCGGACGGCGCAAGATTCCAAGCTTTCGCCGGACTCCAATTTTCCTTTGGGAAGGTCCCATTGGCCCAACCGGTGGATCCACAAGACGTCGCGGTCGGCATTCAACACCCAGCCACCGGCTGCCGTCAAAGCAATTTCTTTTGCAATAGGTTCGTTGTCCATGAAGATGTAATTTTGCAACCATGCTAGTCAACCCTACTGCGGCTGCCCAAACGGCCGAATTCTTACTGCAAATTAAAGCCATTCAACTCCGCCCCGAAAATCCCTTTACCTGGGCGTCGGGATGGAAATCGCCCATTTACACCGATAACCGGATGGCCCTCAGCTATCCACCGGTCCGAAACTTTTTGCGCGAGCAAATGGTGGCTGCCATCCAAACCCACTTTCCGTCGGTCGAAGTGATTGCCGGTGTGGCCACAGGAGCCATCGCCCTGGCGGCCTTGGTGGCCCAAGATTTGGGATTGCCCATGGTGTACGTGCGTCCGACCGCCAAAGAACACGGACGGCAAAACCAGGTGGAAGGCCATTTGGAAGGACACCGCCGCGTCGTCGTAGTGGAAGACCTGATTTCAACCGGAAAAAGCTCGTTGGCAGCCGTCGAAGCCTTGCGCCAGCAGTATGCCCAGGTGCTCGGTATGGTTGGGATTTTCACCTACGGGTTTCCCCAGGCCGACGAAGCCTTTGCTGAAGCGGAGTGCCCGCTGGTCACCCTAAGCGACTACCACGCCCTGTTGGCCCAGGCCCAAAAGACCGGAACCATCCGCGAAAGCGATGCCGGTTTGCTGGCGGACTGGCGCACCTCCCCCAGCACCTGGGGGCAGTAATCGCCCATTCCAATCAAGGGTCGAGTCTGCTAGCCGTTGGCCAGAGCGGATACGTCCAAGACCATTCCCCCTGGTGAAGGAACACTTCGCCTTGGGGGCCACGCACCCGCAACCGACCGTCGGGAGTGACACCTTGAGGAACGCCCTCCCACTGCAGCGCCGGGTCGAGCTTGCTAAAAAACCGCTGCGAACTCCCCAATCCCCATAGGACGGCTTCGTATTGCGAAACCATGCGGTTCCATTCCGCGTCCGGGGCTTCTTTGGAAACGCGGTCCAATGCCTGCACAACTGCTTCGGCTACTTCCTTACGCAGTTCGTGGACGTCGGGGACGCTTCCCCAACTGGCCCAATCCGTGGCATGGGGGACCTCCGCGGGGACTCCCTCCAAAGTGAGTCCGATGCCGACCACCATGCGGTGCAGACGGGCCTCTTGCCACTGGGCTTCCACCAAAATTCCGCCCCATTTGTACCCGCCAAGAACCACGTCATTGGGCCATTTGAGCCCCAAATACGGTTGGCCGTCGGACCGAGCGACGGGTTCCCACAACGGCCAATGGGCTCCCGCCTTTTGCAGCGCCTGCAACACCGCCAAGGCCACAGCCGCTTGGGCCACCGCAATGCGGTCGGATTCCCACTGCAAAACCGGGCTCAGTACACTCAAAGCCAGCTGCTTTTCCCTGCCATTCTGCCATACGGCACCGCGCTGACCGCGGCCCAAAGTCTGCCAATCGGCCGCAATGGCAGTCCAGCCCATGGACGTTTCCGGAGTCGCTCGGCGCCATGCCTCGGACTGTGTAGAGTCTATCTCTTTGAAAATATGGAACTTAATATCCGATGCCGGGAACATGTTTCAAAGATACGCCGTCGAATTTGGCACCCAATTTGCTACCTGAGAAATCGGTAATTTTGCCTTTTACTTCGACTATGTCCAAACTCCCCGCGGCGTATGCCGCTTATCCGCCCCTGGTGCGCGCCATTTTAGACGGTTTATCCGACTTGAAAGCCGAAAATGCCACAGTAATCGACTTGCGCAACCTGGAAAATGCGGTTTGCTCCTTTTTTGTTTTGGCCGACGCCCAATCCAGCACGCAGGTGAATGCCATGGGCCAAGCGGTCCGGAAGCAGGCCCGCGAGCAATGCCAAGAGAAACCTTGGCACGTGGAGGGAGAGACCAATTCCGAGTGGATTTTGCTGGACTACGTTTCCGTGGTGGTGCATTTGTTCCAAACCCCTGCCCGGGCCTTCTACGACCTGGAAAGCCTCTGGGGCGACGGGGAAACCACCGTCATCGACCTCGAAGCCTTGGCCAAAGCCCAAGCAGAGGCCGCCAAACCCGCCCGGAAAAAAGCCACGCTAACTGTGGTGAAAGACGACGCGGATAAACCCGCTAAAAAAGCAGCTCCCAAAAAGGCAGCCGCTCCTAAAAAAGCTGCAGCCCCAAAAGCAGAAGCTGCTCCTAAAAAGGCTGCCGCTCCTAAAAAAGCTGCTGCTCCTAAAGCAACAGCCACTCCCAAAAAGGCAGCCGCTCCTAAAAAAGCTGCCGCTCCTAAAGCAGAGGCCGCTCCCAAAGCGCCTCGTACTACCAAAAAATAAGACCGCTCTTTCTGACGCCTTTGTTCGCATAAGGCACGTAAAAAATTGACCATGCCTCCCAAAACCAAACCCAAGTTCAACCTGAACTGGATCTATATCGCTGTATTTGTGGGCCTCTTGGGGCTGCAACTCTTCAGCTCCATGACGCCCAGTGTGCTCCCCACCACGTTTAAGGCGTTCTCCAAGATGGTGATGCAGAACGACGTCCAAAAAATCACGGTCATCAACAAAGAAGAAGTGTTGGTGTACCTGACGGAAGATGCGTTGAAGTCCAAGGAAGCCTACAAAAAAATTGCCAAAAAAAGCTACGGCGAGCAACTGAATCCTGGCCCCCACTACCGGTTTGAGATGCCCGTCGAGTCCTTTGAGGCCCAGCTGGAACGCTTCTACGCAGCCCATCCCGCCTGGTTGAAAAAGCACGGTGAATTGGCCATTTCGTACGAAACCCAAAGCAATGTTTTGGGCGAGGTACTCTCGTGGGTGCTGCCTTTGCTGCTGTTTGCCGTGCTTTGGTTTTTCTTGCTGCGCCGCATGGGCGGTGGCGGAGGCGGTCCTGGCGGACAGATTTTTAACATCGGGAAAAGCCGTGCGCAGGTCTTTGATGGAGACATGCAGGTCAAAATCTCCTTTAAGGACGTGGCCGGCATGGAAGGCGCCAAAGACGAAGTATTGGAAGTGGTCGACTTTCTGAAAAATCCCAAAAAATACACCGACTTGGGCGGAAAAATCCCCAAAGGCGTATTGCTCAGTGGCCCTCCCGGAACCGGTAAGACCTTGTTGGCCAAAGCCGTCGCGGGCGAAGCCAAGGTGCCTTTCTTCTCGTTGAGCGGCTCCGACTTTGTAGAAATGTTTGTGGGCGTTGGCGCGAGCCGGGTGCGGGACCTCTTCCGCCAGGCCAAGGAAAAGTCTCCCTCCATTATTTTCATTGACGAAATCGATGCCATTGGACGTGCCCGCGGCAAAAACGCCTTCTCCGGAGGCAACGACGAGCGCGAGAACACGTTGAACCAGCTGTTGACCGAAATGGACGGCTTTGGAACCAACGAACACGTCATTGTAATGGGCGCCACCAACCGGGCCGATATTTTGGACCGTGCACTTATGCGCGCCGGTCGATTTGATCGCTTGATTTATGTGGACTTACCGGAACTCAACGAACGGAAAGACATCTTCCAAGTACACCTGCGCCCGTTGAAATTGGCACCCCAATTGGATGTCGAATTCTTGGCGCGTCAAACCCCTGGTTTTTCGGGAGCAGACATTGCCAATGTGTGCAACGAGGCTGCCTTGATTGCGGCCCGAAAGGAGAAAAAATTCATTGAAAAACAGGATTTCCTGGATGCGGTAGACCGCATCGTCGGCGGCTTGGAGAAAAAGTCCATGATCATCACGCCGGACGAGAAGAAATCCATTGCTTACCACGAGTCGGGCCACGCCACCATCAGCTGGTTGTTGGAGCACGCCTCTCCTTTGGTCAAAGTCACCATCGTACCCCGAGGCAAGGCGCTGGGAGCTGCTTGGTATTTGCCGGAAGAACGGCACTTGACAACCTCCGAACAGCTCTTGGACGAGATGTGCGCCACCCTGGGCGGACGTGCGGCCGAAGAGGTTATTTTCGGTAAAATATCAACGGGTGCCCTGAGCGACCTGGAAAAAGTGACCAAGCAGGCACGGGCCATGGTGACCATCTACGGCCTCAACGCCAAGTTGGGCAATATCACCTACTACGATTCGTCGGGCCAAAACGAATACCAGTTCGACAAGCCTTACTCCGAGAAAACGGCGGAAATCATCGACTCGGAAATTCACGAATTGATTGAATCGCAGTACGAGCGTGCCAAGACCTTGTTGCTCCAAAACCTGGACAAGCTGCATGCTTTGGCTGCCGATTTGATGGCCAACGAAGTGATTTTCAAAGAGAACATGGAGGCCATTTTTGGGGTTCGTCCGTGGAAATCCAAGCAAGATATTTTGGACGAATTGGCCCTTGAAGCCGATGCAGCCAAGGCGGAAATCGAGCGAAGCGCGAAAAAGTCCGACGATCTATCCGATGGAACCGGCACCTCCGTCGATTCGGATGCCCCGAAGACGGACGCCCCGGAATCGGATGCCAACACGAACGATGCGGACACCGAAATCCCAGAAATCGGTACCAAATCGCCCGAAAACGATACGACTAATTAAAATTCATACGCATACAACGCGAAGTTTACCGATTTTTCGGTACTTTGCGTTGTTGTAAACTATTTGGGCATTCGATCAATGGCAGGATTGTTGGGGAAAGTTATGGCCATTATAAGCGGTCGACCGGACTTGGAGCCTTCCGAGCCCGAATCCGCTGCGCGTGGCAAGTATTCCCCGAAAGAGCGGGATCCATTGGATTTGAAATATGTGAAACGCTTCACCAACAGCGGTGGATTGTTTCTTTATTGCGAATCCAAGTCGGATATTATCCAGAACCTGCAGAACATACAGTCGGAAATACGTCCGCGCGCTTTTTGGAGCCCCGAGGTTGCCCTGCAAAATTTGCTCAAAGAAGCAAAGCTGCCCGTATCTGAGTCCGCTGCAGAAGCGGATATCATGGTTACTACGGCCGAAGCCCTGGTGGCCTACACCGGCGGTATCATGATCACCGATAGCCAGACAGGCGGCATGAAAGCCTCGCAATTTCCTGCGGTTCACGTGGCCCTGGCGCGTACTTCGCAGTTGGTGGACAGTTTGTCGGACGGCATGCGGCGCATTAACAATGCCACCCGCGAACAGCGCCCCCAGCAAATCATTACCCTGAAAGGGAAGTCGGACGAATCGGTTCGTCAGGCCTCTGCAGACCCGAACAAACACCGCGAGTTGTACTTGCTCTTGTTTGAGGACGGGACCTTGTAACGCCGATTGACTCGGCTCCAATCTTTTTACGCATGAACGAAACCACCCTTCGCACCCTCTGGGGCGGAATTTATGCGGCTGTTTTGGTGCTTGTTGTTGTCTATGGCCCACGTCCCTTTGTGGTTTTCTCTGCCGTTGCGGGGGTGTATACGGCAAGGGAGATCTGGCGCATGAACGGTTTAGGGCACTTGCTGCGCGTCGTTCTGGCTGCCTATGCCGTAATTGGTTTCTATCTGGGGATGCTCTGGTCCGGCGCAACGGCCGTGCAGGCGATTGGAGCGGCCGGGGCATACGAATGGCAGCGCGCCTTGGTCCCCTTTCTGTTGATTTGGGCCAGTGACAGCTTTGCCTATTTGGGAGGTCGGTGGATCGGAAAAACCCCGCTTGCACCGCGCATTTCCCCAAAAAAAACATGGGAAGGGGCGATTATTGGCGCTGTGGGTGTGGTGGCAACT